>SVMQ01000155.1 GCA_015067375.1 Oscillospiraceae bacterium
ACCCTTGGGCATTGTGCTCATCATATCGGGATCAACTACAGCAACGATCGGGATATCATGGGGATCAACGCAAACCATCTTGCGATCCTTTTCAACGTCTGTGATAACGTAGTTGATGGTTACCTCTGCTGCAGTACCTGCTGTTGTGGGAACGGCAATAATAGGAACGCAAGGCTTTGTTGTAGGAGCAACGCCCTCAAGACTTCTTACATCAGCGAATTCGGGATTGTTGATGATGATGCCGATAGCCTTAGCGGTATCCATAGAGGAACCGCCGCCCACAGCGATGATATAGTCAGCGCCGCTTGCCTTGAAAGCAGCAACACCGTTCTGTACGTTTTCGATGGTGGGATTGGGCTTGATATCGGAATATACCTCATAAGCAAGACAGGCATTGTCGAGGATGTCTGTTACTTTCTTTGTAACGCCAAACTTGATAAGATCGGGGTCGGAGCAGAGAAGAGCCTTTTTGAAGCCTCTGTTCTTAGCCTCGTCAGCGATAGCGGAGATAGCGCCTGCGCCGTGATAGGAGGTCTCATTAAGAATAAAACGATTAGCCATTGGTTATTACCGTCCTTTCGTTGTATGTTTTATGCAAGCCACGCGGCTTGATTACTTGAGGTTATGTACGAGCTCGTTTGTTTCGGTGAGCATAGTTCTCAGCTCAGCGATAGCCTTTTCATTGTCCTCTACGCCCTGAGTCATGCCGTGAAGCTGAGCGTTGATGCCATTGATAGCCTTCTTGATATCGTTGAGGGTGGACTCGACCTCGTTTGCCTGCTTTGTGTTGCGGTCAGCGAGTGTACGTACCTCCTGAGCGATAACATTGAAGCCTGCACCTGCAGCGCCCGCTCTCTTAGCTTCGATGGAAGCGTTGAAGCCGATAAGGGTGAGCTGTGTGGAAGCGCTCTCGATAGCCTTAACGATGCTGTCTGTGCTTTCTACAGCCTTAACGGACTTTGCTGTTGCGGTCTCGATCTTCTCGAATGCCTCGCCCACGGAAGCGATATCATTGGATACGACATCTATCTGCTTCTGGATGGCCTCAAACTTTGCGTTGATCGCCTCAATCGCTACCTCGTTTTCAGCTGCCTTCTGTACGGCAAGCAATCTCTGATAGCCTACCTCAGACAGCGCGTTAGCCATCTGGTACAGCAGGTTTGCAGCAGCGTCGATCTGCTCTTTGGGAACGATCTTGATCTTTCTGAGAGCCTCTACATAAGCGTCGGGATCCACATTGATCTCTTTTGCGATCTTGCGGAACTTTTCCTCATCGGGAGGCTCAGGCAGTACCTGTCCGCCGATAAGAGAGCCGATATGCTTTCCGTTGAGGATGATGGGTGCAGCGAAGTCTACCAGACCGCCGTGACAGTAGTATACTGCAGGCTTGCCTGTCTTACTGGACTGCTCGCCGCCCATGAGGTCGCACTGGTTGCAGCGCTCGCATCCTACTTTGGAGGCTCTTGTGAAATTCATACAGAAGTCTGTACCGTTACTGAGTTCTGTAACGGAACCTGTGTCGTTTGTGGTAAGTGCTGCCATTCCTGTTGCGTCAGCAAATGCATCCTGAAGGCTCTGGAGAGTTTTTCGGTCAATAATATCAAGCAAGGTAATGTTATCCTGATTCATAATATACCGCTCCTTTCAACGTTTTGTAAGATAATTCTATTATACATGAAAATTTACCAGAAATCAAGGTGTTTGATGTAAAAATCAAACCACTGAAATATAATTTTCAATTGCGTTTTTGTTTATTGTGCACAATTTTTTTGTTGATTTAGACGAATGTACCGCATCATGTGTCTATAAAAAAGCGAGCTGTAACAAGAGCGCCCTGTAATTTGTGACAAAATTTAAGATTTGCTTGGTGTGTACTTGAAAAATCCTGCAAAAGCAGATATAATAGTTAATATAGGGTAGTATGCGGACGAGTGTCTGCTGTTGAAAGGAATGATATCATGGAGTTTTTAAGCGAGCGCACGGCGTTTACACTGATCTCCGAAACTGTGGTCAAGGCAGGTGTGTCACTGTTCAATGCAGTGAAGTACATCTATATGATCGCGGACAAGGATTTCTATAACATCAGCATCAAGGATGTGTTCAAGATCGCCTTGAACAATATCTCTGATACAGCGGCGCTGCATAACACAGGCATAAAGCTTGACAAGGAACGCTGTGCGGAGATGAATTCTCCCGAATATGAGCGTGTGCTTTCGCTGATGGTGTATTCCTTTGCGGTGCGCCTGCCTGAGCTAAAGAATATCAAGACCGCGGGCGGATATCTAAACGACCGTCAGATCAAGGTGATCTATGATATGGTCATTGCGAAGGGTGCGGGAAACTACGATAATATCATCACCTATGATTTTGAGGAGATACGCCGCATGGTCAAGGCAGGAAAGCCTGTCCCGACCTATGACGCGGAGTGGTACAAGGGGTATATATACACCTATGTGCCTGCACTGGCGGCGATAACTAATAAAAATCTTCTGCTTCTTGGTAGCTGTGACATCCTGTTTACGCTGTTCCACAGTTGTCTTGAAGAGGAGCTTACACGAGTACTTAATGCCCTTGCGGCTAAGGCATAAGGAGGAAAAGATATGAGCAAGGTCAGGATCATGGCAGACACAGTATGCGATCTGTCGGAGGAATTAAAAAGGCGCTATGAGATCACGACTGTTCCGCTGTATGTTACACGCGACGGTGTCACCTACAGAGATGGTATCGACATAACACAGCACGAGGTGTTTGAACATTACCGCACTACAGGAAAGCTTTGTTCCACCGCTGCAATAAATGTAGAGGATTTTTCACGTTTCTTTCAGGAGCAGGTAAAGACCGGCGAAGAGATAATATTCATCACTATAAGCTCGGAGTTTTCCAGCACCTATCAGAATGCCTGCATTGCCTCGGAGGATTACGAGGGCGTGTATGTCGTTGACTCGCGCAACCTTTCCACAGGCGAGGGACTTGTAGCGGTAGCTGCGGCGAAATATGCGCAGCAGGAGCTTTCGGCGAGTGAGATAGTAACAAAGCTTTATCAGGAGATAATCCCCAATGTTGACGCAAGCTTCTTTGTTGCAAATATCGAGTACCTGCACAAGGGCGGCAGATGCTCCTCTATCGCGGCGCTGGGCGCAAACCTGTTAAAACTGAAGCCCTGTATCGATGTTATCGACGGCAAGATGAAGGTGACTAAGAAATACCGCGGCGCTATGGATAAATGTATGCGCGAGTATGTCAAGGACAGGCTCTCTCAGGTGAGCGGAGCGGACGACGATCTGATATTCGTAACGCACACCTGCTCGGCGGATTTTGCTGCTGCAGCTGCAGGAGAGATCAAAAAGCTGAGGCAGTTTGAGGAGATAGCTATCACCGAAGCAGGCTGCACGGTTGCCTGTCATTGCGGCGAGGACACTCTCGGTATTTTGTTCATAAGAAAGTAAAGTGTACCTGCAGTGCTGCATATAATTCATCTTGAAAGAGGTGTTTTATATGCAGCATATCCATAAGTATTCCTACATCAGTTCGGAAAGACCCGCTCTTCTCGGCACTGTCAGAGGCGGTCTGGGGCATGAGGATGTAAACGGTACAGCAGCGATATTCTGGCTGCCTGATTCTGTTTATTTCGAGGTGCAGCTGTACGGGCTTCCGAGGTCGGAGGTGTTAGGACTGCACATTCATGACGGTATAGTATGCGGCAATGCAGAGAGCGATTTTGCCGGCGCAGGCAGTCATCTCAGCGTGTGTCCTGAGGGTACATGGTGCGACAGGCACCCGTATCATGCAGGTGATCTGCCGCCGTTGTTCACGGACGAGGATGGTACAGCTATACTTGGCGTGTACCTTGACAGGGCGACCATTCCGCAGTTTTCGGGACGCACTATCGTTGTGCATAGCCGCAGGGATGATTTTGACAGTCAGCCTGCAGGAGATTCGGGCATACGCATCGCGTGCGGAGTGCTTGCCGAGCATTTATAAAGGAAATTACGGCGGAATATTCTTATTCCGCCGCAAAACATAAAGGAGAAGAAAAACATGGCTAGTGAGATCAGAAACGCCGACCTTTGGGAGAGCGGCGCAAGAAAAATAGAATGGGTAAAGCGCAACATGCCGCTGCTTCGCGGTATCGAGCAGGAGTTTGCGGCTGAAAAGCCTTTTGCTGGGCTTCGCGTTGCACTTTCAGTACATCTTGAGGCAAAGACAGCGTACCTGTGCAAGGTGCTTGCGGCAGGCGGCGCGGAGATGTATGTAACGGGAAGCAATCCGCTTTCTACACAGGACGATGTTGCGGCGGCACTGGTGCATGACGGACTTAATGTGTTTGCATGGTATGACGCTACTGACGAGGAGTATCACCGCCACATTTCACAGGTGATCGACGCACGTCCCAATGTTATCATCGACGACGGCGGCGACCTTGTAAATCTCATCCACAACGAGCGCCCCGAGCTTATCCCCGATGTGATAGGCGGCTGCGAGGAAACAACGACAGGCATCATCCGTCTGCTTGCTATGGATAAGGCAGGCGCGCTGAAATTCCCGATGGTGCTGGTAAATGACGCCGACTGCAAGCATCTGTTTGACAACAGATACGGCACAGGTCAGTCTGTATGGGACGGCATCAACCGCACAACAAACCTTATCGTGGCAGGAAAGAACGTTGTCGTTGCTGGTTATGGCTGGTGCGGCAAGGGCGTTGCAATGCGCGCAAAGGGACTTGGCGCAGAGGTCATCGTTACCGAGATAGACCCCATCAAGGCAATGGAAGCAGTAATGGATGGCTTCAAGGTTATGCCCATGCGCGAGGCTGCCAAGATAGGCGATTTCTTCGTGACGGTAACAGGCTGTGCTGACGTTATCGGAGAGGAAGCTTTCCTCAATATGAAGGACGGCGCTATCTGCTGCAATGCAGGTCATTTCGATGTAGAGGTAAACATGGCGAAGCTTCGCGAGATAGCTGTAGACAGCTACCTTGCAAGAAACAACATCATGGGCTACAAGCTTGCAAACGGCAATACCGTATTCATTATCGCAGAGGGCAGACTTGTAAATCTCGCAGCAGGCGACGGACATCCCGCGGAGATAATGGATATGAGCTTTGCTATCCAGGCGCTGTCTGCACTCCATGTCGTAAAGAACAAGGGCAAGCTTGGCAAGGATGGCAGCATGACCGTAAATGTACCTGCAGAGGTGGACAGAGAAGTTGCACTTCGCAAGATAGCAAGCTGGGGCATTGAGATAGACAAGCTCACAGAGGAGCAGGAGAAGTATCTTAACGGCTGGGAGGTATAATATGAACGCTGTATATGAAAAGCTTTTAAAATGCTACGAATCAGTTGAAAAGAAGATAAGCTTCAAGCCTGAGATAGCACTCATTCTCGGCAGCGGTCTTGGTGATTACGCGGACACTATGGATGTGAAAGAGGTGCTGGATTACCGCGAGCTGGAGGGCTTCCCTATATCCACGGTTGCAGGACATAAGGGACGCTTCGTGTTTGGCTATGCAGGCGGTGTGCCTATCGTAGCGATGCAGGGACGCGTGCATTATTATGAGGGATATCCCGTGCAGGATGTGGTGCTTCCTACTCGCCTCATGAAGCTGATGGGCGCAAAAACATTGTTCCTGACAAATGCGGCAGGCGGTATCAACCGTACATTCAATTGCGGAGATTTCATGTTGATTAACGATCACATTTCGTCATTCGTTCCCTCGCCGCTTATCGGTGCGAATATAGACGAGCTTGGTGTACGCTTCCCC
>SVMQ01000156.1 GCA_015067375.1 Oscillospiraceae bacterium
CGTGCGTAAAGCTTCATATCGCCGTAAAGTGCGCGGTATACAACAAGTGTTTCTTCCGTTTCGGTGTGCATAGCCGTGCCTATTATTTCGTATGTGTATTTTGCAGGCTCAGCGGCAAGCTGTGCGTCGGTCATAAGCCCACGCTTGAAGTGCTGCACTATCCTGCCTTTTGTAAGCTCCTCTAAAGTCATATCAGTCGCCCTCAAACAGGGGAGTGGAGAAGTAGCGCTCTGCCGTATCGGGAAGCACTGTTACCACCGTCTTGCCCTTGCCGAGCTTCTTTGCAAGCTTTCTTGCAGCGGCAACGTTTGTTCCTGCGGAGATGCCGCACATGATGCCCTCTAAGCGTGCAAGGTCTTTTGCTGTCTGGATAGCTTCGTCGTCGGTCACGATGTATACGTTGCTGTATATGTTGAGGTTGAGATTCTTGGGGATGATTCCGTCGCCGATGCCCATCTGCAGGTGAGTGCCGATAGTGCCGCCTGCGAGGATAGCCGCATTCTCAGGCTCTACTGCCCATATCTCGATGTCGGGGTACTGTGCTTTGAGAGTTTCTCCGATGCCGCTGAGCGTGCCGCCTGTGCCGATGCCCGAGCAGAAGCCGTGTATCTCCTTGCCAGCCTGTTCGAGTATCTCAAGACCTGTGTGGTGCTTGTGTACGAGCGGATTTGCCCTGTTCTCGAACTGCTGGGGGATATATACGTTGGGGTTCTCTTCTTTCATGCGCTGAGCGGTACGAAGGCACTCCTCGATGCACTCGCCGATGTTGCCGTCGTCATGGATGAGCTTTACTTCCGCGCCGTAGTGCTGAACCAGCATCCTGCGCTCACAGCTTACGGAGTCGGGCATGATTATTACGGTCTTGTAGCCGCGCACCGCGCCGATAAGTGCAAGTCCGATACCCTGATTTCCGCTTGTAGGCTCGACGATGATGGAGTCCTTGTTTATCAGTCCCTCGCGCTCTGCCGCGAGTATCATGTTGTAGGCTGTACGGGTCTTTATCGAGCCGCCTACATTAAGTCCCTCGAACTTGACAAGTATCTCGGCACTGTCCTCGTCGACCATGCGGTTGAGACGGATTAGGGGAGTGTGTCCTATTACTTCAAGAATGTCGTTGCTTATCATAAAGTTGTGTCCTTTCAATTATGTCGGCATTTATGCCTATTTATCTACTTTATATTATATTACGGCAAAGGGCTTCTGTCAAGTATAAATATACCTTAATTATTAACAGTGTATTCACTTGCTTTGAAAATGTGATTTTTCATAAAAGATAAAAAAATTAACGATAAACGTTAAAAAACTATTGACAAACGTAAATCTGTGTGCTATAATCTAACCATGATAAGCTTATTGTTGACATTTGGGATCGAATTTGAATTTGGAGGTTTATTATGGCTAAGACTATTGATCTGAATGAACGTGCGCTTGAAAAAGAGCATAAGGCATTTGTTCGCTTTTGTGATGTGTGCGGAGGTTTCTGTGGTTTTCTGATAGTATTTATGATCGCGGGATTTATAGCATACGGTTACGAGCTTATAAAGGGTATCGTGGCAGGCGGTGCGATAGAGGATATTATTTCGGATGCTGCTAATATAGTTGCTTGTGTTGGTATAGGCATTTCGGTGCGTTTTGGCGCGGCAGTGTTCGGCAAGCTGACAAAAGGAGGGACACCCTTCACATACGATGTGGCTGACAAGATAAAGGGCGCATCGGTGCCTCTTATAGTAAGCGGCGGAATAGGCTTCGCAACCGAGATCGCGGTCGTTATTATGACAGAGGGTTTTGGATTTGCAGCGGATAAGTTCGATTTCTTCGGCGGTCTTGATATACTCGTATTCGGACTTGCACTGAGTGCTCTGTCATATATCTTCAGCTACGGCTGCAAGCTGCAGCAGGAATCCGACGAAACGATATAATTATGAGGAGGTTTATTATGGCTAAGACTATTGATTTGAATGAACGTGCTTTGGAACAGGAGAAAAAGCAGTACAACAGTCTGTGCAGGATATTGAAATTCTTCTCGGCATACTGCCTTATCTGTCCGCCGTGTATAGTGGCTATAATCATATGCAGATTGTTAGTTGAGAAGCCTTTTGACGGCATGTACATGGTAGCGGCTCATGAGATGATAATGTGTCTGACGACATTTTTAGTTTTCAATCATCTTTTCCGCCTTTTCAAAAAGCTGGGGAAGTCCGAAACACCGTTCCGATATGACATCGGCGATACTATAAAGTCACTGGGTATCACCTTGTTCAGCGGAAGTGCGATCGCGCTTGTATTCAGAGTTATCATCGGAAATGTGTATCCCGAGGTATCCGATCCGTTCTATAATATCTCGATGAACTGCGAGGTGCCTATGCTGATATTCGGTATATTCCTTGGCGTATTCGCGTACATCTTCAACTATGGCTGCAAGCTGCAGCAGGAATCCGACGAAACGATATAAGAGGTGCAGGATGGCGATAATCTTACGACTTGACAGGGTGATGGCTGACCGCAAGATGTCCCTTAACGAGCTGTCAGAAAAGGTGGGCGTTGCGAATGTCAACCTATCAAAACTCAAAACGGGCAAGGTGAGCGCGATACGTTTTTCCACGCTCAATGCGATATGCCGCGTGCTTAATTGTCAGCCCGGTGATATTCTTGAATATGAGGAGAGCGATGACGATGAAGCAGATGATTAAATGCGTTCTGTGGGTACTTTTGAATTTCGCGTTGCAGTTCATTGTGCAGGTCGCGATGAGTATTTATGCGGTAGCGCAGGGGATGCGTGATGACGCTGTTCTTAATGCATGGCTGATGGACAATCTGCTGCTGACCACGCTGATCTCCAATGTGATATTTATTGCCATAGCAGGCGCGGTATTTGCTGGGAAAAAGGTCAGGCTGTTTCCCGACAGTGAGCGTGAAAAGCATCTCGGTGTCTGCATTGTTCCTTGTGTAGCGGCTTTTTTGTATTCGCTAGGTTTTTCGCTGCTGTTTGAAGGTAATTCAGCCATGATACAGAACAGTGTTGAATATTACTCTGAAAAGGTTTCATGGCTTGGTACGATCATGATGGTGGTAGATCTGTTGATACTTGCGCCGATAGCAGAGGAGCTGCTCTGCCGTCGTATTATGCTGGATGGTCTTAAAAAGAGATATTCTTCACTCGTTGCGGTCGTCATCAGCGCGGTCATTTTCGGCGCAATGCACATAATGGCAGGCGGACCTGCACTTGCAATTGGCGCAGCTGTGATGGGACTGCTGCTGGGTATGGTATACGTCCTTACAGGCTCGCTGCGTGCGGCGATCATAGTTCATGCAGCAGCAAACCTGCCCGATTTTCTGTTATCGGTCGTTACGTTGCCCGAGGGAACTATTAGTGCTGTCATTGCGGCAGTGTGTCTGGCTGCGGCTGTACTGCTTATGCTTTGGTGGAGCAGACATCATCACTTAAATAGCGGCGATTAAGTTATAAGCGGTAAACTCTGTTAGAATAGTTTCACATAATCTTTGTCTAAAAAATTATGATTTTGGGATATCTGCTACTTGAAAATTGAAATTCTGTATGATATAATGTAAAAGTGTTAATATTTTTATGAACATTTTTTGACAGGAGGACTATCTCATGGCAGATATACAGACAATGTACGAGCAGTGGCTTGAAAAGGCCGTTGCAGACCCCGACCTCATCGCAGAGCTTACAAGCGTTGCAAATGACGAGGAGGGAAAGAATGACCGCTTCTACCGCGATCTTGAATTCGGTACAGGCGGACTGCGCGGTGTTATCGGCGCAGGCACAAACAGAATGAACATCTACACCGTAAACAAGGCTACACAGGGCCTTGCGGAGTACATCCTTGAAAACGGCGTTACAAAGCGCGTTGCACTGTCCTATGACAGCCGCATCAAGTCCGATTATTTTGCAGAAAGCACTGCAAGCGTACTCGCTGCAAACGGTATCGAGGTATATATCTACGACGAGCTTATGCCTACTCCCATGCTTTCTTGGGCAGTACGCGCACTCAACTGCGGCGCAGGCGTAATGGTAACAGCATCCCACAACCCCGCAAAGTACAACGGCTACAAGGTATACGGCGCTGATGGCTGTCAGGTAACGCTTGAGGCTGCTGAGATAATCCTCGGCAAGATCAATAACATCGACATCTTCGAGGGCGTAAAGACAACTGATTTCGACAAGGCTGTTGCTGACGGCATGATAAAGTTCATCGAGCAGAGCGTTATCGACGAGTATATCGCTAAGGTAAAGGAGCAGAGCCTGCACCCTGAACTCGTTGCTGACAGCGGTCTGAAGGTAGTATACACACCCCTCAACGGTACAGGTAACAAGCCTGTTCGCCGCATCCTCGCTGAGATCGGCGTAAAGGACGTTGTTGTAGTTCCCGAGCAGGAGATGCCCGACGGCAACTTCCCGACCTGCCCGTTCCCGAATCCCGAGATACAGGAAGCGCTGCAGTATGGTCTTAACCTCTGCGAAAAGGAGAAGCCCGACCTGCTGCTGGCTACCGACCCCGACTGTGACCGTGTTGGTATCGCAGTTCCCGACGGCGACCACTACGAGCTGTTCACAGGTAACGAGGTAGGCGCACTTCTGCTTGAATACATCTGCAAGGAGCGCATCGCACTCGGCACTATGCCCGAGAACCCCGTTGCAGTCAAGACTATCGTTACAACAGACATCACCAAGGCAATCTGCGCAAAGTACGGCGTAGAGCTGCGCGAGGTGCTTACAGGCTTCAAGTTCATCGGCGAGCAGATCGGCTGGCTTGAGGAAAAGGGTGAGGAGCAGCGCTATATCTTCGGCTTCGAGGAGAGCTACGGCTACCTTGCAGGCGGCTATGTAAGAGATAAGGACGCTGTCGTTGCTTCCATGCTCATCTGTGAGATGGCTGCATTCTACCGCACAAAAGGTATCTCTCTTATCGAAGCGCGCAAGAAGATGTACGATGAGTACGGAATGTACTTCAACAAGCTTGAGAACTTCACCTGCGAGGGCGCAAGCGGTATGCAGCGCATGAAGGAGATAATGACAGGTCTGCGCGAGAATGCTCCCAAGACCATCGGCGGCGTTGAGGTTCTTGCTGTTGCTGACTATGCGGCTTCCACAAAGAAGAACGCTGCCGGCGCTGTTGAGCAGCTGACACTCCCCAAGAGCGATGTTATCACATTCTATCTTGCTGACGACGCAAGCGTTATCATCAGACCCTCTGGTACAGAGCCTAAGATCAAGGTATATTATACCACCAAGGGTGCAGACAAGGCTGCTGCAACCGCACTGCAGAGCGCACTGTCCGCTGACTTCACAAAAATTCTTGGTTTTTAAGAAAAAATTTTAAAAACCTATTGCAATTTTGAAAAAAGTATGATATAATTACAACTTGTAATGACTAAATATAATAAAACGGATAGAGGTGACATACATGAAGGAAGGAATCCATCCCGCATACGAAGCTGCTGTTATCAGATGTGCTTGCGGTAACGAGATCGAGACACGCTCCACAAAGGGTGATATCAGAGTAGAGATCTGCTCCAAGTGCCACCCCTTCTTCACTGGTAAGCAGAAGCTGGTTGATACCGGCGGACGTGTTGACAGATTCAAGAAGCGTTACAACATGGGCAAGTAATTTATTAATTGCAGTATAACCAAAACTCACGCAGATAATTGTTTTGCGTGAGTTTTTGCGTTTTTGGATT
>SVMQ01000157.1 GCA_015067375.1 Oscillospiraceae bacterium
CTCGCAAACGTCGGATATGATATGTATCTGCAGCTGCTTGATGAAGCGGTGAGGGAAGAGCGCGGCGAAACGGATGTACACAAGGAAGAATGTCTGGTGGATATCCGCATCGACGCTTATATCCCTGAGACCTATATCTCCACACAGGCGCAGCGCGTTGACTGCTACCGCAAGATAGCGCGCATACAGACCGAGAAGGACAGCTTTGACATAACCGACGAGCTTATCGACCGTTACGGCGAGCCGCCGAAGTCGGTGCTTGGTCTTATCGAGGTCGCGCGCTTGCGTAATATGGCTTCTGTTGTGAATATCGTAGAGATAACACAGCATGACGATCTTATAAAATTCTTCATCGCAAAGTTCGAGCCGCAGCGCATAGCAGCGGCAGCGGAGCTTCTCGGAAACAAGATGCAGCTTGAAACCATGGGCAGGGCGCACATTGCGGTAAAGCTCAGCAAGGGAGACAGACCGCTTGATATCATGAGGTCTGTGATAACATCTATGAATTCCGCCGCAACATAAAAAATGACCCCCGAGTGATCGGGGGTCTATTTGTATGGAGTTATCTGTACTCGTCGAGGATAGATTCCACAGCCGACATATACTCGTTGCTGAGCTGAGTATAGCTTGCGCCGTTGAACATGATCTCGGTGAGGATGCCGTAACCGATGATGGTGGAGGAAAGCTCGTCGTTGAAGCCGTAGCAGTCATCGAAGGAGAAGGAGAACTTCTCGGGATCCTGCATCTCGATCCAGAGGTCGTAAACGCGCTCGTCCCACATCATCTGCCACTTACGCTTGCCGGCGTGTGTGCCTTCTACATAGTAAACTTCCTCGGGGTGAACTGCTTCCTGCTTTGCAACAGCCTTTACGTTCTCGTCGGTCTCGTAGATACGGTTGCAGTAGATCCAGTCAACAGCGCCCTTTATGTTCTGTGCGCCCTTGGGAACCATGTATCCGAAGGTGTCGTAAGCCTGATAGTATACGTCAGAGCTGGGATCGCGGGGGAACGGAACGAAAGCGAAATCAGAAACTGTGTCGTGTACGTCGTTGTCAACACCTGTGGGGTTCTGGATAGCCTTTGTTGCGTCGGAGTATGCCCACGAAGGCTCCATACCGAGGAAGAGTACCTGCTCGGAGTTTGTTGCCCAGAGAGTGGGGGGAACCCAGTCGCCAAGCTCCTTGTTGTACATCAGACCATCTCTGTGCAGATTCTCGACGAATGTCATAGCGCGTGAAACGTTAGCGCTTCCGAGGTTGTTCTCGATAGTTCCGTCAGGCTTAACGTCAACGAAATTAGTGCCTGTTGTTGCCACGAATGCCGCAATAACGTCAGCAGTGCTGCAGTAGCCGATATTAGTCTCATCCTGATTACAGAACTCGATCATCATCTCGCGCCATGTGTCCCAAGTCCAGTTGCCTGCCATGTAGAGATCATAGGGATCTTCAAGACCTGCATCGAGGACTGTCTTGCGGTTGTAGTTGAGCGCGAAGTTTGACTTGATGCGGTAGGGGTAGTAGTAATGCTTTCCGTTGTAGGAGAAGTCCTCAACAGAGGATTTCATATCAGCCCACAGAGCGGTGTCGAGATCAAAGTAATCATCAAGCGGCTCATACATATTCTTGCTCATGTTGCCGGGGAAGGACACCCACTCGTATGTAACGAGGTCGGGGGAGTCATCTGCCGCGATCAGTGTGGCGAGCTTCTCGGTATAAGCAGCGCCGCTGCCACAGGAGATCCACTCGATAGTACCGCCCCACTGCTCGGTCTGGAATGTAAGATACTGATCGGAGCCGTCGGTGATGTCATAGTAACCGAGGAACTCTAATGTACCTGCATTTCCGTCGGGAGCGAAGTCGGAGCTGGCGATATCCTTTGCCTCTTCGTCAGTCTTTGCCTTTTCGTTGGGGTCAACTGTGGTCATTGCAGTCGTAGTTGCACCCGAAGTGCTGTTATCGCCTGCCTGACCGTTTGCGGGGGCGTTTGTGCTGTTGTTGGGGTTGGGGTTCGTGTTGTCATCGGAACACGCTGTCATTCCCATGATCATGGTCAGCGCAAGCGCACAGGACAGAAGCTTTTTGCTTTTTCTCATTTTTTCCTCCTTGAAAAAAACATATCATTCGTGTATACGTTTACACAGATACATTATACTATATTTTCCTCCGAATTACAATATAGCATTATAGCAGAATAATCGTTTACATTTTGTGCAAAAAGACAACAAAGACCGCCTGTCAAAGACGGTCTTTATGTTATAATAAAACCAGCTTGTTTCAATTGCATACGCAATTGCGCTGTTTTTATTGAAACATATCCTGTGTCTGCTGTCGCAGACCTACGGCTGTTGCCGTAGCGCAGAGCGTTCGCTCTGCGGATATGTTATAATTGTTCTAGCGTAATGGTATCATCAGCAAGCAGCGCACATTCATCCTTGCTGTGAGTTACCATAATAACTGTTTTTCCTTGCGTCATGTTTTTCGTGTATTCCATTACAGCCGACTTTGTGGCTTCGTCAAGCCCCTTGAAAGGCTCGTCGAGGAACAGCACATCATATTCCGCAAGCAGAGCGCGAAGCAGGGAAACACGCCGCTTCATTCCGCCGCTAAGCTCGCGCACGGGCTTGTTCAGACACTCCTGAAGCCCCACCGCTCCGAAATGCTCTGCAAGCTCCTTTTCGCTATAACGCTTGCCTGTGACAAGTCTGATATTCGCCGCCGCTGTCAGGTTTTCGCACAGTCTGTTTTCCTGAAATACAGCGCTCTTTTTGATAGGCGCGTCATGTATTACCTCGCCGCTGTCCTGCTGCAAAGTACCCATGAGTATCGAGATAAGCGTGGACTTGCCGCATCCCGAAGCGCCCATTACCGCTGTTACAGTACCATCTCTGAAAACATAGGAAAAACCGCTCAGCACCTTTTTATCCCCGAATGACTTGGAGATGCTTCTTGCCTCAATCTGCACTGTATCACATCCTCTCGATCCTTCGTACTATCAGCCCTACGAGCAGCATGAACAGCTTCTCGCACAGAAAGCTAAGTAATATTATCACAAGCGTCCAGGCGAACAGGTCTTCTGTTTCAAGGTACATCTTGGACATATACAGCCGCTCGCCTATCGAGCCGTCAGGGATGCCGATGACCTCCGCCGCAACGCCGCTCTTCCAGCAAAGTCCCATTGCAAGCTTTGATGCAGAGCGGAAGTAGGGGAGCAGCTGTGACAGATATATACCGACAAAGCGTTTGCTTTTGGGTATCTCAAACACCTCTGCCATGGTCTTGAGCTTTGGGTCAAGGCAGTCGATGCCCTCCAGCATATTTGAGTACACGATAGGTATCGCAATAAGCACCGAGATAAGCACCGACAGGTTGCGCGAGCTTACCCATATCAGCGCGAGTATCGTAAAGCTTGCCACGGGAATAGACTTCATTGCGGATATCAGCGGCGCAAACAGCGTCCTTATGAACCTGACCTTGCCAGACAGCGCTGCAAGCGCAGTACCGATGGTAACACCGATGAAAAATCCGATGAGGATACGCCCGAGAGTGAAACCGATACTCTTTATAAAATCGAATTGCGGGACAAGCTCTGCAAGCCGTCCCGCAACAGTTATCGGGGAGGGCAGCAGGATCTTTTCGTTCAGCGCAGCAGCGCATATCTGCCATACAAGCAGCCATACGATAACGCTGAAAAGAGTAAAGAGCCGTTTTTTCATGCCGTCCTCCATTATGTCAGAAAATCAAGCGCCGTAGTAGAAATCATCCGCAGGAAGTGCGCCGCCTACAGAGGTGTTCAGCTGCTGGAACAGAACACCGAGGTATCCCGAAAGCTTCTGCTTCATCTCAGCGCCTGTGATGCAAACGATGTTGCACTCGGGGATAGCCTTTTCGGCAACAGCAGCAGGTACGATATCATACTTGCCGACGAGCTGTGCGCCCTCAGCAACGTTTGTTGTAACGTAGTTTACGGACTCCGCGTATCTCTTGAGGAACTCATCAACTGCCTCGGGGTGCTGTTCAACAAATTCTTTTCTTGCGATAACAGCGCCTGTGATGCAGGCAGAGCCATTGCCGAGCTTGTCCCATTCCTCAGTGAGGTCGATAACGACGTTGATGCCCTCATTCTTCATCTGTGCGGTAGTAACGAAGGGCTGGGGAAGAAGTGCAACGCTGCCCTCTGTAGCAGTGAGGGAAGAAAGGCACTCGGAGTGTTCGGACTTCCATTCGATGGTAACATCCTTTTCGGGGTCGATGCCATTCTGCTTGAGGATGTAGTTGAGTGCATATTCGGGAGTTGCGCCCTTGCCGCTTGCGAAGATGGTCTTGCCCTTGAGGGAGCTGATATCAGTCACGGTAGAGCCATTCTCGCAGATGTACAGAACGCCGAGAGTATTCAGCGCGATGACCTTTACGCCGCCCTGAGTCTTGTTGTAGAGTACGGAAGCAAGGTTAGCAGGCACGCAAGCGATATCAGTCTTGCCCTGAATGATAAGGGGTGATATCTCGTCAACTGCCGCATGGATAGCAAATTCGTAGGGGTAGCCGTTTGTTTCGTCGTCAGCCATCAGCTTGGTCATACCCATTGCTGTCGGGCCTTTGAGTGCTGTAACGCTGATGCTTGTGGGAGCGTTTGCTGCACCTGCTGCATCGCCCTCAGCATTGCTGCCCGATTCAGCATTTTTACCTGCACAGCCTGCAAGCAGTCCTGCACAAAGTACAGCGGCGATAATGCCTTTTGCAAATTTCATGATCTTCATTTTGTTGTTCCTTCCTTTTTTGTATCTATTAACAGGGACTGGTCTTGTCCGCCTGTTGCTTTGAATATACAGCCTTGGACGTCACGCCTTTCAGCCTGCCGAGCTTTCCCGACAATGCCGATATAGCGTCAGAGGGTGCGTCAAGCACTACATTTATTATATTAAGTCCGCGCTCACGGTAGGGAATACCCATCCTGCCGATTATGTACTGGCTGTAGCTGTGAAGCAGAGTGTTGATCTCTTCAACGCTTTCGGCGTTTTCGACGATCATGGCGATGGTAGCTACTCTTGTTTCGGTCTGCATAAAGCACCTCCAAAAAATAAATGCGCCATGAAAGGCGCAGTCGTATATAGCTGTAATTGCCTTTCGCTTCAAATTGTTTCAGCGTCAGAAGTCGTATCAGGTCATTCCGTCGGTAAGCCTTCGGTCTGTACTTTAATTATATAACATTGTTTTAATTTTGTCAATAGAATATTATGCCAATACTGCAATCGAAAAGCTGTAACTACATCGTGATTTTGACGAGATATAGTTATGAGCGCTCAAAAATAACACAGAAAGGGGAATACGCCGATGCAGGATGATGAGATAGTAAAGCTGTATCAGCAGCGTGATGAGGCTGCAATAAAAGAAACGTCGGTCAGGTACGGGAGATATCTTAAAAAGATCGCATTCAATATCGTATCTGACGCTGAGGATGTAAGCGAGGTCATCAACGATGTTTATCTTGCGGTGTGGAACTCGATACCGCCGCAGAAGCCTGCTGTGCTGTCGCTGTATCTTGCAAAGCTTACGCGCAGGATAGCGATAGACAGAGTACGCAGCCGCACTCGGGCAAAACGCAAAGCGTCACAGTTCGCACTGTCGCTGAACGAGCTTGATGATTGCATTTCTGCAGGCAACACGACCGAACAGGACGCGGATGTGCATCTGCTGTCAGAGGCGATAG
>SVMQ01000158.1 GCA_015067375.1 Oscillospiraceae bacterium
GGACTACGGCAAGTACCGTTTCGAGCAGACCAAGAGGGAAAAGGAAGCCAAGAAGAACCAGAAGCAGGCTGAGGTAAAAGAGATCAAGATGTCGCTCAACATCGACACGAACGATTTCAATATCAAGGTAAAGAACTGCATCAAGTTCCTTCAGAACGGCGACAAGGTAAAGGTCACCATCCGCTTCAGACGTGCGAGAGAGATGTCGCATATGAACCTCAGCGAAGAATTGATGAAGAGATTCATTGACGCCGTGTCGGAGTACGGTGGTTCCGAAAAGCCGTCAAAGCTGGAGGGCAAGAACTACGCTATCGTTCTCAGCCCCAAGAAATAAGATAGCATAACAATAATCTCAAGGAGGATACCAAAATGCCTAAGATCAAAACACACAGCGGAGCTAAAAAGCGTTTCAAGCTGACAAAGAACGGTAAGGTTAAGATGGCACACTGCAACAAGCGTCACATCCTTACAAAGAAGTCCACAAAGCGTAAAAGAGGTTTAAGAGCAGGCGCGTATGCTGACGTTACCAACGTAGCTGCAGTAAAGAGCCTTATTCCCTACAAATAAGAATAACGCGTAACATCAGGCGCGGAATAAGGGTTTCCGCAGTAAAAATTCAGGAGGTAATGTAACATGGCACGCATTAAGGGCGCACTCGCTACTCGCAAGAGAAGAAATAAAACATTAAAGCTGGCAAAGGGCTACTGGGGCGGTAAGAGCAGACTGTTCAAGACTGCTAAGGAAGCCGTAATGAAGTCCGGTCAGTATGCTTATGTAGGCAGAAAGCTGAAGAAGAGAGATTTCAGAAGACTCTGGATCACAAGAATCTCCGCAGGCTGCAAGGCAAACGGCATGAACTATTCTACATTTATGAACGGTCTTAAGAAGGCTGGCATCTCCCTCAACAGAAAGATGCTCTCCGAGATCGCAATCAACGACGCTGCTGGCTTCACAGCACTGACTGAGAAGGCTAAGGCTGCACTTTAATCGTGATATATCTCACGTCTTGTTCATCGAGGCGTGAGATTTTTCGCTATGTAGGGGGTATTATCAGAGATGGAACTGACTTCGAGAAAAAATGAGACGGTGCGCCGTTTCAGAGATCTTGCGCGTGACAAAAAGCTTCGTGAGGAGCTTTCTGTTTTCGTGATAGAGGGTGACCATCTGTGCGGCGAGGCGGTTACTGCAGGGCTTGAGATAAGCCTTGCACTGCTGACAGAAAAGGCGCGAAAAAAGTACCCCGATGCAAGCGAAAGACTTATTGCAGCAGCAGATTCCTATGCTGTAATATCCGAGGATATCGCTGAATATATATCCGATACCAAGTCGCCTCAGGGACTTTTTGCAGAGGTTCGCATACCGCAGGACAGAACTATGCCGAATGGCAGGCTGGTGATCCTCGACGGCGTGCAGGATCCCGGCAATGTCGGAACTGTCATCCGTACTGCAGAAGCACTGGGAATTGGCGGCGCTGTGATGTCGTGTGGATGCGCTGATATCTACTCTCCAAAGACGCTGCGTGCGTCGATGGGCAGCGTTTTCAGGCTTCCTTGTATAACTTGCGATCTGCCGCAGATGATATGTTCGCTCATAGATGATGGCTATCGTGTTTATGGCGCGATGCTTGATGAGAGCGCGCATAAGCTCGGTGAGATAAGCTTTCCTGAGAAAGCGGCGGTGGTAATCGGCAGCGAGGGTCGCGGTATCTCGGAAGAGGTTAGAAAAGCTTGCAGCGATGGACTGTACATTCCGATAACAGGTGCTGAATCGCTTAATGCGGCAGTGGCAGCAGCAGTTATCCTGTGGGAGCTATCAAAGTAATGTCTGCTCGATGCAGAAAGTATCGCAAAACCACAAGGAAGCTTCGGGCTTTGCGATGCTGACAGCAAATGAAATAAAAAGATCATGGGGGATCAATAAGTGGCAAATCTTGTAATAATGGAGTCGCCGTCAAAGGCAAAAACTGTAAAGAAATATCTCGGAGAGGGCTTTGATGTAATGGCTTCGACGGGTCATGTCATCGACCTGCCTAAGTCTAAGCTAGGCGTTGATGTTGATAATGATTTTGCGCCTCAGTATGTCAATATGAAGGACAAATCCGAGATCATTAAAGAACTCAAAAAACGCGCTAAGAGCAGCGATATGATATACCTTGCAACTGACCCTGACCGCGAGGGCGAGGCTATTGCGTGGCATCTGTCGCATCTGCTGAATATCGACGGCAACGAGCCTGTGCGCGTGACTTTCAACGAAATAACAAAGTCGGGTATACAGACAGGCATGGCCAATCCGCGTAAGATAGACACAGACGTGGTGGATGCGCAACAGGCAAGACGTATCCTTGACAGAATAGTGGGCTACAAGCTGTCGCCTTTCCTTTGGAAAAAGGTGCGCAGGGGTCTTTCCGCTGGCCGCGTGCAGTCTGTTGCCGTGCGCCTTATCGTTGACCGTGAGAATGAGATAAATAGCTTTCAGGCTCAGGAATACTGGAGCATTGATGCCAAGCTCATCGCTGCATCATCAAAGAAGGCGTTTGCTGCAAAACTCAGCGAGGTAGACGGTGAGAAGACAGAGCTTTCAGATAAAGCACAGGCTGATAAGATATTAAAGAGGCTTGAGGGTGCTGAGTATATCGTGACTAACCTAAAGAAATCTCAGCGTAAAAAGCAGCCTGCTCCGCCATTTACTACATCTACACTTCAGCAGGAAGCATCGCGCAAGCTGTCTTTTCAGGCGCGCAGGACTATGAAAGCTGCACAGGAGCTGTACGAAGGCGTTGAGGTGCCTGGCATGGGCGCTGTCGGTCTTATCACCTATATGAGAACCGACTCGCTGCGTATCTCTGACGAGGCAAAGGCAGCAGCAGCGGCGCTGATCAAGGAGCTTTACGGCGAGGAGTATGTTCCCGAAAAGCCTAGAACGTTCCGTCAGAAGAACAATGCACAGGATGCGCATGAGGCCATCCGTCCGACGACGGTAAGTCTTACACCCGATAAGGTCAAGTCTGCACTTACAAACGATCAGTACAAGCTCTATAAGCTGATATGGGAGCGCTTTATGGCGAGCCAGATGCAGAACGCTGTAATGGATACGGTTTCCGTTGATATAACAGCGGCTGGCTGCCTGTTCAAGGCGAGCGGATATTCCGTGAAGTTTGATGGTTTTACGAAGCTTTATGAGGAGAGCAAGGACGGCGATGTTGAGCAGGGCGGAGCACTCCCTGCTATAACAAAGGGCGAGAAGCTCAAAGCAAAAGAGGTCAGCGGCAACCAGCATTTTACTCAGCCGCCTGCACGATATAACGAGGCTTCGCTCATTAAGGAGCTTGAAGAAAACGGCATCGGCAGACCCTCGACATACGCGCCGACTATCTCCACCATTCTTGACAGACACTATGTGGAGCGTGAGAGCGGAAACCAGCTCAAGCCGACTTCTCTCGGTGAGGTCATCACTGAGCTTCTTAAGGAGCATTTTGATAACATTGTCGATGTCAAGTTCACCGCGAAGATGGAGGGCGAGCTTGATAACATCGAAAAGGGTACCGTAAACTGGGTACAGATACTGAAGAATTTCTACGGCCGCTTTGCGAAGTCGCTTGAAAAGGCAGAGGTAGAGATGGAGGGCAAGAGGGTCAAGATACCTGACGAGCCTACCGACATCATCTGTGAAAAGTGCGGCAAGAATATGCTGATAAAGATCGGCCCTTATGGAAAGTTCCTCGGATGCTCAGGCTTCCCCGAGTGCGATTTCACAAAGAAGATAGTTACCGAAACACAGGGAAGCTGTCCCAATTGCGGCAAGAAGATGCTCGCAAAGAAGTCTAAAAAGGGCAAGCCGTTCTATGGATGTGAGGATTATCAGGGCTGCAACTATATGACGTGGGATCTTCCTATTGCGGAGCAGTGTCCCCAGTGCGGCAAGACCCTGTTCAAGAAAACAGGCAAGCTCGGAAAGATCTATTGCGGCAAGGAGGGTTGCTCTTACGAGCGTCCTCTCGATAACACAAAGGATAAGTAAATATGACAGTCAAGGTTATAGGTGCAGGTCTCGCGGGATGCGAGGCGGCTGTTCAGCTTGCCAGACGCGGATTTGACGTCGAGCTGCATGAGATGAAGCCGTACAAATACTCACCTGCACATAAATATCAGGGGTTTGCGGAGCTTGTCTGTTCCAACTCGCTGAAAGCTGCCAGAGTGGAGAGCGCCTGCGGCCTGCTCAAAGAGGAGATGCGTAGGTTCGGCTCGGTTATACTGGAGGCAGCGGATAAGACTTCCGTCCCCGCGGGTGGAGCGCTTGCGGTAAACCGCACAGAGTTCTCTGATGAGGTCACGCGCCTTGTTAAAGCGTATCCCAACATCCGCGTGGTCGAGGGCGAGGTGACTGAGCTTCCTGACGAAAACGCTGTGATCTGCACAGGACCGCTCACTTCAGATGTGCTTGCAGAGAAGATACGCGCTGTCTGCGGCAACGGACTGAGCTTTTTCGACGCCGCCGCTCCTATCGTTACGGCGGATAGCATCGATTTCAGCAAGGCGTTCTTCCAGACGCGTTACGACAAGGGCGACGCGGACTACATCAACTGCCCCATGAACAAGGAGGAGTATGAGCGTTTCTACGAGGCGCTCGTGTCTGCCGAATCCGCTCCGTTGAAGGAGTTCGACCGCCCCGAGGAAGGCTCGGGATTAAAGGTTTATGAGGGCTGTATGCCCGTTGAGGTGCTTGCAAAGCGCGGCATTGAGAGCGTGCGCTATGGCTGCATGAAGCCCGTTGGGCTTATTGACCCGAGGACGGGGCATCGACCGTGGGCGGCGGTGCAGCTGCGTAAGGAGAACACCGAGGGTACGATGTATAATATCGTTGGCTTTCAGACCAACCTGAAATTCGGAGAGCAGAAGCGTGTTTTTTCCATGATACCAGGGCTTGAAAATGCAGAGTTCGTGCGCTACGGCGTGATGCACCGCAATACTTTTATAGACAGTCCGAGGCTGCTTGATGAGCATTTCATGCTACGAGGTTCAAAGAATGTATTTTTCGGCGGACAGATAACAGGCGTTGAGGGCTATGTTGAGAGCGCTGCAAGCGGCATTATCGCGGGTCGCGCTCTTGCGGATGTGCTGGAGGGCAAGCAGCCTTTGCAGCTTCCTGTGACTACGATGCTTGGCGCACTGTGCGCTTACATCAGCGATGAGAGCGTGACGGATTTCCAGCCGATGGGCAGCAATATGGGAATATTGCCGCCGCTCGACAGGGTGATAAAGGGCAAGCAGGAAAAGTATGCGGCTTATGCAGAGAGGGCACTGAAAGCCCTTGATGAAACATTAGGCAAATGACGTTCTACGCCCCTTTCGGGGAGAAACGGAGTTCAATATGAAGATAGTTATAGACGGCTTCGGCGGTGATAATGCGCCTGACGAGGTATTAAAAGGCGCAGCGCTTGCCGTTAAGGAGCTTGGTATAGAGGTCGCTGTCACGGGTGATGTGGAGCTTATGAAGAGCCGCATGGCAAAGCTCGGCATATCCGATAAAGGGATAGAGCTCGTGGCTGCAAACGGCGTGATAGAGGTAGAGGACAATCCTCGTGCGATACTTAAGGAGAAGTCTGACTGCTCTATGGCAGTGGCATTCAAGATGACTGCCGAGGGTAAGGCAGACGCTGCCATACCCTCGGCAGTCATCTTGAATGCCACTGCCAAAG
>SVMQ01000159.1 GCA_015067375.1 Oscillospiraceae bacterium
TGGTGCTGGCTCTGCTCGCTATTACAATTTCTTATACTACCGTATATAAGGAGGAGGCTATAGCTCTGGCTAAGGCATATTCCATCGCATCTGAAAGCGTAAAAGAGGATGCAAATGCTATAACTGAGGTTATTGACGGCGTTTATTTCGGAGAAGCAGGCATCTGCTTCGTCATTGATAAAAACGGCAACGTAATAGCAACCAGCAATGAGGAAGTAATACCCGTGTCGTCTTCGCTTGCGGACAATGCAGCTTTCGGCGCGGAAAGCAAGAATATAGACACGCTCTGCACTAAGATGCTGGCTCAGGAGACCGACGCAATGCATATCTTTGTCGGCGGCGAGGACTACTATATGGGATTTACGCCGATCGCAGATTCTGATGGTCTTTCGCTGGCAGTCGGTGCATACTGGAATACTGTAGCATGGACGATAAACTATTCGTCTTTGCAGATACTTGCTATGGCGTTTGTTTTTGTGGTTATCGTACTTATCGTCGTAAGATACCCTATCAAGAGGATCGCAAAGCCCATTCAGAAAGCAGCAAGACGTCTTAACAACATGGCACAGGGCGATCTGTTCAGCCCTGCACCTACCACAAAACTCGGCGGCGAGATCGGTCTGATGTGCGACAACCTCGGTCAGATGGTAGAATCGCTGAGTTCAGTTATCGGTGATATCAGAGACGTACTTTCTTCCATGGCAAACGGCAATCTGACGGCAGTACCTCAGGTGGAATACAGAGGAGATTTCCTTGACATCAGAGATTCTCTCAGAATGATAAGCACATCTCTTTGTGAAACGATAAGCGAGGTCGCAAGCTCCGCAGGAGAGGTAAGAGATGGCTCCAATCAGCTTGCTGAAGGCTCTTCTTCGCTGTCAGAGAACGCTATCACGCAGGCTTCCGCTGTTGATGAGATAGCTGCAACGATGGCCTCTATCACCAAGAAGACCGAAGAAAACAATCAGAATGTACACAAGACTTTGGATAAAGTCCGCACTGCAAAGGAACACGCTCAGAACGGTACACAGAGCATGGAAGAAATGATGGCTTCTATCCGCGATATCGAGAAGAGTGCCAAGGAGATCGAGCAGATAATGAACGTGATCAATGATATTGCGTTCCAGACAGGCATCCTTGCGCTCAACGCATCCATCGAGGCTGCAAGAGCAGGTGTTGCAGGCAGAGGATTTGCTGTTGTCGCAAATGAAGTCGCAAATCTTGCAAGCATGAGTTCCGATGCCGCAAAACAGACAGGCGAGCTTATCAACAACGCTATTGCGGCTATCCATAAGGGTACTTCTCTGGCAGATTCGGCATCCAGTGCGCTGGACGGAATAGTTAATGATGTAGATTACATCGTAGAAGCGATGGATGATATCGCTCAGGCAAACAACGAGCAGACCGAAGCAATTGAAAAGATAAGGGACGGTATGGACAGCGTTAATCAGGGCATACATAACACCAGTGCCACTGCCGAGGAAAGCGCAGCAGCCAGCGAGGAGCTTTCCGCGCTTTCTGAGAACATGATGAACATCGTAGTTTCCTTTAAGACCTCTGCTGACGAAGAGCAATAAGCATAGTTCGTCACAAAACGATCACTGCAGAACATCCGATCGCATACCGCGGTCGGATGTTTTATTAATGCTCTCCCATCAGAAATGCTGAACACTTCCACTGAAATAGTTCTTGAAAAAAACAGCAAGATATGATATACTTTCTATAGCAAATATATCTATGAAAGGAGCAACCGACATGAACGACGATAAGACCCCTGTTGAACAGGACGCGCCCGCAAGCGGCTCTTCGTCCGAAAAGAAACGGCTCGGCAAGGGTATCATCGCGGCTTTCAGCATAATGAGCGCGCTCATAATATGCCTGACCGCTGCCCTGATAATTACCAACCTCCCCAAACCCGAAACAGCGAACACACCATCCACCACTGTTTCTGACGGTACGATATCCACCGTTCCCGAAGAGGTAACAGACAGCACGACCGCCGCATCCACAACAGAGCCTGCAGCACCTGACAGCACCGCTCCATCAGAGAGCGCTCCTGCAGCGTCCGAGTCTGTTCCGCAGGAAAACGACACTGCACAGACAACAGCTTCAACCACCGTAAATACCACAACTGCTGCCGCAACGACAGTGCAGCCCACTACCACCACAACTCAGACACAGCCAGCCGCTACAACGGCGCAGACCTCAGCAGCTACCACAGCGGCCACCACTACAGCTACCAAGCAGACCTCAGACCGCACTGAACCGACGGAAAAAGGCATCCTGCTGGAATACTCCACTGACAACTCATGGGAGAGCGGAAACGAGCTGATGTATGGCATACAGTTCGGCATAACCAACAGCGGCAGCAGCATCAGCGGCTGGACGCTCGTAATGGAGATAGACGGATTAAGCTCCTGTCAGGGCTGGAACGGTACATACACGACAAACGGCAACACCCTTACCATAACCAACGCCGAATACAACGGAGATATCCATAACGGCGGCACTATCGTAGTCGGCTGCAACCTCGGCACAACAAAAGCGCTGAATGTAAAGAGCGCAAAGCTCAATGGCATCCCCTGCACCGTAAAAGCAGGCAAGGTAGACCAGAACGCCCAGAACAATAACAACAATAATAACCATAATAACAACAACGGTCAGCAGAACAATGATCAGACCCCGACCGCTGATGTAAGCGACCTGCTAAAGCGCAGCGAGGACGCAGTACAGGGCGACGACTGGCTGTACACTGACGGCAACAGGATAGTTGACAAAAACGGCAAGCGCGTGTGGCTTACAGGTGTCAACTGGTTCGGCTACAACACAGGCACCAATACCTTTGACGGCCTGTGGAACAGCCAGCTGAAGCCCAGTGTTGAAGCCATAGCCGATCACGGCTTTAACCTCATCCGCGTGCCGATATCAGCAGAACTTATCAACCAGTGGGCGTCCGGCGAATATCCCAAGGCAAACTACAACAACGCCTACAACACCGACCTTAACAGCATGAACAGCCTGCAGATATTCGACTACTTCCTAAAGCTTGCAGAGGAGAACGGCATAAAGGTAATGCCTGATATCCACAGCGCTGAAACGAACGCATCGGGACACAACGTAAACCTGTGGTATACCTCCAATGTTTCGGCAGAGGAGTTCTACTCCGCGCTTGAATGGATGGCAGAGCGCTACAAGGATAACGATACCATAATCGCCTACGACCTCAAGAACGAGCCTCACGGCAAGCCCTACGAGGGCGACGGCGCCGCCATCTGGAACGACTCCACCGATGCAAACAACTGGAAACACGTTGCCGAGGTCGCTGCAGCAAGGATACTCGCAAAAAATCCCAACGTACTCATACTCGTAGAGGGCACTGAGATATATCCGAGAGATCTTGCGACAAACTCCGACTTCCATTCCACCAATGAAAAGGACTACTATTTCAACTGGTGGGGCGGAAACCTAAGGGGCGTCAAGGACTATCCTGTTGACCTCGGAAAATATCAGAACAAGCTTGTGTACTCCCCTCACGATTACGGCCCTACCGTCTACAAGCAGCCTTGGTTCGAGGGCAGCTACACCTTCGACAGCCTTATGGCTGACTGCTGGTACGACAACTGGTTCTATATCCATAAGAACAACACTGCACCGCTGCTTATCGGTGAATGGGGCGGCTTTATGAGAGAGCCTAACCTCACATGGATGACCTATATGCGCCGCCTTATCAAGGAGAACAAGCTCAATCATACCTTCTGGTGCTTCAATGCAAACTCAGGCGACACAGGCGGTCTTGTGCTGGATGACTTCCAGACATGGGACGAGGAAAAGTACGATTTCGTGAAAGAGGTACTGTGGCAGGAAAACGGCAAGTTCGTAGGACTTGACCACGCGATACCGCTCGGTGACAATGGTATAACTCTCACAGATGCAAACGGTATATAAGCGTCATTGCCCTTACAACAGCTTTATTACAACGACCGACAGTATCCTTGCTGTCGGTCAGTTTTTTATCGGATACGACCGCCGAAAAAATTTTTCAAAAACCCCTTGACTTTTGGAATTTAACGTGATACAATATATTCAATAAAAAAACAATGACGAAGACACATTCGTGGTCTGCAACGATTTCAGAGAGCCATCGGTAGGTGCGAGATGGTACGACGGGCGACGAACATCACTTCCGAGTTGGAGTGCTGAAATTTCAGTAAGCGCTCTCGTGAGGCTGCGTTAATGCATAGGGCTTATCCCGTATCGGGCGAGTCTGAAGGTGGCGGTAGCAGAATAGGGCTGCACCGCAATTTGAGTGGTACCGCGGGTATTTGATACTCGTCTCAAAGTAACAGCTTTGGGGCGGGTTTTTTGTTTTTATATGCTTAGCCCCTACAACGATGAAAGGAGAAACACCATGCCAAATCAGAACACAACAGAACAAAAGATCCGTGAGGTCGCTCAGCGAATCCGTACACTGCGCGAGGACATGGGCATATCTGCCGAAACTATGGCAGCAAAAACAGGCTTTTCGGCAGCGGAATACAGAAAGATGGAAAACGGCGAAACAGACTTCAGCTTCACATTTATCCACAAGTGCGCAAGCGTTTTCGGCGTAGATATCGCTGAGCTTATGGAAGGCTCCACACCTGAGCTGACAGGCTACACCATCACCCGCAAAGGGCAGGGCAAGCCTATCGTGCGCAGAGCAGGCTTCGAGTACAACCGCCTTGCACACAAGTTCAAGGACAAGATCGCTGAACCTTTCCATGTAGTTATCCCCTACTCCGAGCAGGCACTCAGCGACACAAGACACCTCGCAAGCCACGCAGGTCAGGAGATGGATATCGTCATCAAGGGTACCCTGCGCATGATCATCGGCACACATATCGAAACACTGTATGAGGGCGACTGCATCTACTACGACAGCTCCATCCCCCATGATGAGATCGCGCTCGGCGGCGAGGACTGTGAGATCTATGCATTCGTTATGGCGCCTCAGGACGGCGAAACAGACTCCGAATATCACGAACACGTCCGCGAGTATACACACTCCAACTTCTACAAGGCAGGTATCTCCCATCCTGTTGCTGATAAGTTCGTTACCTGCGAGACCGACGAACACGGTATGCTGTCTGCTGTAAACTTCCACAATGAGGAGAGCTTCAACTTCGCTTATGATATAGTTGACGCGCTTGCAGAAAAGTGTCCCGACAAGACCGCGATGATCCATGTTGCAGACGACAAGAGCGAGCGCCGCTTCACTTACAAGGACATCATGAAATACTCCTGCCAGACCGCAAACTACTTCAAGTCCCTCGGCATCAAAAAGGGCGACAAGGTAATGCTGGTGCTGAAAAGGCACTATCAGTTCTGGTTCTCCATCCTTGCCCTGCACCGCCTCGGCGCTATCGTTATCCCTGCTTCCAACCAGCTTGTAAAGCACGATTTCGAGTACCGCTTCGACGCTGCCGGGATCTCAGCGGTTGTATGTACCTCTGACGGCAATGTAGCAGACGAGATCGACCTTGCCGCTGCAAACTGCCCCTCCCTCAAGACAAAGATCATCGTTGGTACAAAGCGCGAGGGCTGGAACGATTTCAACGAGGAGCTTTCTGCATACAGTACCAAGTTCCCGAGAACAGACGACACTGCCTGCGGCAGCGATCCCATGCTGATGTTCTTCACATCAGGTACA
>SVMQ01000160.1 GCA_015067375.1 Oscillospiraceae bacterium
GAAGTGGCAGACGAGGCGGACTCAAAATCCGTTGGTAGCGATACCGTGTGGGTTCGACCCCCACTACCGGCACCAGAAAGACCGAGCCTTGTATTAGGCTCGGTATAGTTTTATCTTAGACAAAAATCATGAAAAACGGAGGAAACTGCCATGACTATGAGAAAGGTCGGCTCGGTATTATGCCTGCTGGTTGCGGTGGCAAGCGCTATCTTTGCATTATTCGCAAAGAACATGGGCGGCTGGTTTATGGGGCTTGCGCTGTTCAGAACGATACAGAGCGGCGGATTTATGGGCTTCATCGGTAATATTTTCGGTGTGCTGTTGACGCTGGTCGGCTTTGGTTATACGGGACTCTGCGGACTTAAAGACAACGACAAAAACGCGCTCGTAAGCTCGGCAGGAATGCTGGCGCTGTGCGTGGTTTCGGCGCTGTTTGCGATATTCAGCCCTGCAGTTGCATTCAGCTTTGGCGATCTTATCATCATGGTGCCACCCGCACTGATACTTATTTCTTTGTTTAAGTGAGTAAACTGTCATACGATATTCTGATACATAGCGGGGTTATCGCAAGGTGGCTCCGTTTTTGTACACATCTGACCAATGTATATCACGCCTGCAAATTGCGTACAATAACGCGAACGATATAAACGGCTGCAGCTTTGATATCATTACATAACTTTACGTCAAGGAGGCAATTATGAACATCACAGAAGATATCAGATACATCGGTGTGAACGATCACCGCATAGACCTGTTTGAGGGGCAGTATACCGTACCGAACGGTATGTCGTATAATTCCTACGCGATCATCGACGAAAAGATCGCGATAATGGACACGGTTGATGCCGCATTCACTCATGAATGGCTGGATAATATCCGCAACACGCTCGACGGCAGGACGCCTGATTATCTTATCGTTCAGCACATGGAGCCTGACCACTCCGCCAACATCATGAATTTCGCAAAGGCTTATCCGCAGGCTACTATCGTGTCGTCCTCGAAAGCGTTTGCAATGATGAAGAACTTCTTTTCTACTGACTTCATCGACAGACAGATGGTCGTAGCAGAGGGCAGCACGCTCTCGCTCGGAAAGCATCAGCTCACATTCGTTACGGCTCCCATGGTACACTGGCCTGAGGTCATCGTGACTTATGACAGCACGGACAAGGTGCTGTTTTCCGCTGACGGCTTCGGAAAATTCGGCGCACTGGATGTCGAGGAGGACTGGGCAGACGAGGCAAGGCGCTACTACATCGGCATCGTCGGCAAATACGGCGCTCAGGTGCAGGCGCTGTTGAAAAAGGCAGCAGGTCTTGATATACAGACCATCTGCCCGCTGCACGGCCCTGTGCTGAAAGAGGATCTCGGCTACTATCTCGGTCTTTACAACACATGGTCAGGCTATCAGCCCGAGGACGAGGGAATAGTTATTGCATACACCTCGGTCTACGGAAACACCCGAAAGGCAGTGCTGCAGCTTGAAGAAAAGCTCAGAACGAGCGGCTGTCCTAACGTCGTGGTATATGACCTTGCGCGCTGTGATATGGCACAGGCGGTCGCTGACGCATTCAGATACAGCAAGCTCGTACTTGCCACAACGACCTACAATGCAGAAATATTCCCCTATATGCGCGAATTTATCGCACATCTGACAGAGCGCAATTTCAGAAACCGCACCGTAGCGTTTATCGAAAACGGAAGCTGGGCGCCGCTTGCTGCAAAGATAATGAAAGGTATGCTCGAAAAATGCAAGGAGCTTACTTTTGCTGACAACACTGTAAAGATACTCTCTGCGCTCAACGAGGACAGCGCCGCACAGCTCAGCGCGCTTGCCGACGAGCTATGCATGGAATATATCGCGCGTCAGGGTACAAATGCTAACAAAAACGATATGAACGCGCTTAACAGCATCGGCTACGGTCTGTATGTCGTGACCTCCAACGATGGAAGCAAGGACAACGGTCTGATAGTCAATACGGTGACACAGGTGACCAACACGCCAAACAGGATAGCCGTCACCATCAGCAAGGAGAATTACTCGCATCATGTCATCAAGCAGACAGGAATAATGAACATCAACTGCCTTACCACGGATGCGCCGTTTGCGGTGTTTGAGAAGTTCGGCTTCCAGAGTGGCCGCAATACCGATAAGTTTGCGGACTGCACGCCGCTGCGCTCTGACAACGGGCTTGTATTCCTGCCAAGAAACATCAATGCGTTCATGTCGCTGAAGGTAGAGCAGTATGTTGACCTTGATACTCACGGTATGTTCATCTGCTCAGTGACCGAAGCCAGGGTCATCTCAGATAAGGAGAGCATGACCTATGCCTACTACCATGAAAACGTAAAGCCGAAGCCCGATACCGAGGGCAAGAGCGGCTATGTATGTAAGATATGCGGTTATGTCTATGAGGGAGATACGCTCCCCGACGACATAATCTGTCCCCTTTGCAAACACGGCGCTGCCGATTTTGAAAAAATCAATTAAACGGAGGAAAACACTATGAAAAAGTATGTATGTGACACTTGCGGCTGGGTATACGATGAGGAACTCGGCGCACCCGAGCTTGGCATTGCACCTGGCACGAAATTCGAGGATCTTCCCGAGGATTTCGAGTGTCCCCTGTGTGGCGTGGGCAAGGATATGTTCAGCGAAGAGGCATAAAAATTACAGGCTCGTGATAAACGAGCCTGTTTTGTTATATAAGGGATCAGAACGCTCCAAGTTCCTTTATCTTGCCTATCAGCACATCTGCGATCTCATACTGTACGCATATCTTGGGATGCGCGTCTGAGCCGTAGTCCTCTTCCTTTGTGACGTATGGAAGCAGCAGGCTGTGTATCTTGTCGTCGCCTGTTTCCGCGGAAAATCTCTCTATCGCGCGCTCTATCTGCGGCAGCCTTGACTGCCAGTAGTCACAGATGCAGCAAAGTATCACAGCATCGGGATTTTTCTGCCTTATCTGTGCCAGCAGTTCATAATACCTGTTTTCATACAGCTCATAATAGCTGTCGTCAAGATTGATGTAGTAGGAGTCGTTTGCTCCGAGGTTTACTACAACGAGCTGCGGCTTGCGTGAAAAGCTGTATTCCTCATCTGAAAGGAACACATCCGTTTTCGGGTAGATATCAGACGCAACATAGTCGCAGGTGCGCGAGTCTGTCAGTCCCATGCCCGAAACGCATATCATGCTGTAGTCAACGCCAAGCTCCCTTGCCGCTATGGAAGCATAGGTCAGATAGCCGTTTTCCTCGGATGTGTCAAAGCCGTGCGACAGCTCACCCTCGTTTCCGTAGCCTGCGGTGATGGAGTCACCGAAAAACTCGATATAGCCATCTGTCAGTGGAACTATATCCAATGTATCTCCCACGCCTGCTTCAAGGGAAGTGATGCCTGCCGTGCCGAATTGCTGCTCGGTCAGTTTTACGATAGTTATCTGAGCCTCGACGGGCTGCTCGCTCTCAAACAGCTGATATGTTGCACGCTCGCTGTCGAGAGGGAAGCGGCGATACGGCTCGATGCTGTCATCGAGATAGACAGCCACCCATGCCCTGTGAAGCTCGTCATAGCAGTATTCCGCGCTGCTTACCAGCTCGGCTTTAAGCGATGTGCCGCAGAAATCGAATCTCAGCCCTGAACAGCTGTGATTGAAATACAGCACATCGTCCTGCAGCAATGTTCTTCCAACGCTGTACTGTGACAGCTCTGATGCGCCGTACAGCCTCGGCTCGGCAGGAGCTTGGGGGGCAGCTGTTTCAGTGGTGTCAGGCAGCGTAGTCTGCACCTGCTCGGTCTCGGGGGCGGGTAGTATTATCTCAGGAAACGAAACGTCGTCCGATGCTTCCTGTGATATCTCCTTACTGTCAGCACTGTCGGTAGTCTGCTCGGCTTGTGCGGTCTCGGCTGTTTCTGTTTTTTCAGAGGAGCCTGACGTACAGGAACAAAGCATAGCTGCCGACAATACAGTGCATAATGCCGCTGACATTATTCTGCGGATATCAGTCAACACGTTCATAGTCCTCCATCTCGAAATCAAGGCTCACTGTGGTCTTGTTGCCGCTTGCAGTGAGTATCATCTCAGTAAAGGGCACGAAGTGATAAAGGTCGACGTCCTCATACTTCGCGCGAAGCTCGGGACTGTCGTAATACTTATCTTCCAGAGTGGAGTAATCTATTTCATAGCTGTCGAAATCAAGCTGGCTGTAATGATTGAAGTACATATCCCACGCATTGTCTGCTACGCTGATAAGCTGCTGCCAGTATGCCTTGGTGATGCAGTCGTGTCTGTAAAGATCGCTCATTGAACTGATGCCTATCATATCGCACAGATAATCGCTCTGCGTTTCATATCCGAAATAGTAGTCATGTGAGCAGTTTGCGCTGCCCTTCCATGTTGCGCTGGAATAGTGACCCTCCGCTGCATGACCCTGATACGCAACGAAGCAGTAGGGATCTATCGTCGCGTCAATAAACACTTCGTCATCAACGACGCTCCATGTGAACTTGATCTTGCCGTCATAATAGAAATATCTCGGATCTGTCTTTGAGCGCTTTTCGGATACTATGTCAGAGTAGATATAGCCTGTTCCGTCATTGTTGAAAACTATATGCTCATAGCAATTCTTCTGCAGCTCTCTCTTCCAGTGACCCATTACCTGCAGAACGAATGGCATCTCAGGTACTTCTATCTCTTCTGTCGGCGCTTCGGATGTTGCCTGCTCCTCGGTTTCGGGAACGGGCACGAGCGCTTCGCTTGTATCTACAAGGAGGAACGCGGGTATCTCGTTGTTTTCGGTGGTCTCAGTCGTTGGTGTGTAGCTGCCGTCATTATAGCTTTTGTATACGCTCTTGTAGCTGTCGAAGCCCTCGTCGAAAAGCTCGGATATCATATCGGCGGCATCGTCAGCGTCGTTTGTGCCATCGTTCAGCACGCTGATTATATAGCGCTCAAGAACCTTTTCGCACTCTTCGTCGGGGAGCTGCTCGCTGAGCGCGTAAGCGGTCTTGTAGTCCTCTTTTTCAAGCGCCTTGCGCATATCGTTAATTGTCGGCACATCTTTGAAGCTGTTCCATACGAACAGGAATGCAGCAGCGCCTGCCGCCAACGTTACAGTTATCGGTAATATCACTTTGAGTGGGTTGCGCTTTCTGCGCACAGGTTGTGCAGCGCTGTTGTTCTTAGACTGAGGTGTCATCTGAGGCAGTGGTTTCACCTGAGGCTGAGGTGCTGCCTGAGGCTGAGGTGCTGCCTGAGGCTGAGAAGCTGCCTGAGGTTGGGGAACTGTCTGAGGCTGAGGTGTTGCCTGAGGCTGTGGTGCTGCCTGAGGCTGAGAAATAAGCTGCGTAGGAGCATCATCCAAAGACAATACAGGCGCACCGCACTGGATGCAGAATTTACTGTTTTCACGAAGCTCGGCACTGCATTTTATACAAAACATAATTATCACCTTTTCTATAAAACTGTCAATAAGTAAGTGTCGTGACCGACCGTTTAATTGTAACATTTTCCTCTCAAAATGTCAATACATGACCGCGTCAGTCTTGACATATCAGTGAATAAATGTTATAATCTCAATGTTCAATATTACGAAACAGAGGTGTATTTATGCTTTGTCCAAAGTGTAATGCGAG
>SVMQ01000161.1 GCA_015067375.1 Oscillospiraceae bacterium
CCATATCAACTATGTACTGAGTTGCAAGCTCTGCACCAAGCACATTATCGGAAGCTATCTGACAGTCGATATCTACGCCGTTTACAACGCGGTCTGCGGAAATTACCTTAACACCCTTATTCACCGCTGTCTGTACAACGGAGGAAACAGTGTCGGAGTCAACAGGGTTTACGATGAGCACGCTGACGTTCTTTGCGATAAGATCCTCGATATCGCTGACCTGCTTTGCAGCGTCATCGCCTGCGTCTACTACTACGAGCGGAACGCCTGCCTTATCAGCAGCAGCCTTTGCGCCCTCGACCAATGTAACGAAGAACGGGTTGTTCTGTGTAGAAACAGAAAGTCCGATAGAGCCGTTGCCCTTGTAGTCAGCAGCATTGCCGTAATCCTCACCATCAATAGTGATAAGCGAGCATCCGCTGAAGCAAACGAGCATCAGCACGCTCAGAATAATAGCCGTGATTTTTCTGAAAGATCTCATGGATTTACCTCCTGTGAAAATTCGTCAAATATTATCTCTTGCGGTCGGAAAGGACTGCTACCAGAATTACGACAGCCTTGATAACATCCTGATAGTATGTAGATACTTCAAGCAGATTCATGCCATTGTTAAGTACAGCGATGATAAGAACGCCTGCGATAGTGCCTGTTATCTTACCGCGGCCGCCGCTCATAGAAGTACCGCCGAGCGCTACCGCTGCGATAGCGTCAAGCTCGTAGCCCTCACCGAGGGTAGGCTGTGCAGAGTCCAGACGGGAGATAAGGATAAGACCTGTCAGTGCCGCCATGAAGCCCGAGATAGCATATACGATGATCTTTGTCTTTGTGATGTTTACACCAACAAGCTTCGCGCACTTTGCATTGCTTCCTGTTGCGTATACCTTACGTCCGAATGTTGTCTTGTTAAGCACGAAGAAGAAAACGATAAGCGCGAAAACAAGCAGGATTGCAGGGATCGGAACGTTGCAGAAATTACCCTTACCGATAAGCTTGAATGCAAACTGGTTGCCTCTGTCCTCGATACTCTTTGCGATATTGGAGATTGGCTTGCCGTCTGTCAGAATGAGCGCGAGACCTCTGTATGCCGTCATGGTGATAAGTGTCGCGATGAACGGCTGAAGCTTGCCCTTTGTTACCAGCAGACCGCTGACAACACCAAGGAACATACCCGAAATGAGGGAGATTATCATAGCGAGAATTGCAGGAACTCCGCTCATTATGAGCTTTGCACAGATAACCGCGCTCAATGCAAGCGTAGAGCCTACCGAAAGGTCGATACCGTCGGAGAGGATAACGCAGGTCATACCGAATGCGATAAGTCCGTTGAACGTTGCCTGACGGAGCAGGTTAAGGAAGTTGCCTGCTGTTCTGAATTCGGGGCTGATAACGCTGATAACAACTACCAGCAGTATCAGCGCAATAAACGCGCCATATTCACCTATGTATGATGTCCAGCTCTTTTTGTTGAGAGCGGTCGTAGTTGTTGTGTTTCCCATTACAATGTACCTCCTGTGGCTAATGTCATTACCTTTTCCTGGTCAGCCTCTGCTGCATCGATTATGCCTGTTATGTGACCCTCGTGAACGACCATTATCCTGTCGCTCATACCCAGGACTTCAGGCAGCTCAGAGGAAACGAGAATTATCGCTACGCCCTTTGCCGCAAGGTCGTTGATAACGCTGTATATCTCCTTCTTTGCACCAATGTCAACACCTCTCGTAGGCTCGTCAAGGATGAGTATCTTAGGGTCGGTATACACCCACTTTGCAAATACTACCTTCTGCTGGTTACCGCCCGAAAGATTGTTGCACTCATGCTGAGGACCGAAGCACTTTATTCTGAACTCCTCAATGCCCTTCTTTACGATATCGTTGACCTTGTTCTTTTTCACAACGCCTTTGTCTGATACCTTGTCAAGATTTGCAAGCACGATGTTGTCGGATATGCTCTTTTCAAGCAGCAGACCCTCGGTCTTTCTGTCCTCTGTGATAAAGCCGATGCCTGCATTTATCGCATCGCGGGCATTCTTTATGCGCACCTCTTTACCGCCGATGTATACCTTTCCGCTGTCATACGGGAGATTTCCGAATATCGCCTGCATTATCTCGGTACGTCCTGCGCCCATCAGACCCGATACGCCAAGCACCTCGCCTGCTTTTACGCTGAAGTTCACATCCCTGAAGGTCTTGCCTTTTGTCAGACCCTCCACACGGATGACCTCGTCACCGATTGTGATGCCCTCACGCTTGGGATAACGCTCGCCTATCTCACGGCCAATCATCATACGGACGATATCGTCCATGTTGATATCCTTTATGTACTTGGTATCTACATAAGTACCATCGCGCAGTATCGTGATGCGGTCGCACAGCTCGAATATCTCCTCCATACGGTGGGAGATATACACGATGGAAACTCCCTTTTCACGCAGGCTCTTGATAAGCCTGAACAGACCCTCTGTCTCGCTCTGGGTAAGTGCTGCGGTAGGCTCGTCCATGATAAGCACCTTTGCATCCACCATCAGAGCCTTGCATATCTCCACCATCTGCTGCTGACCAACGGAAAGGTCGGACATCACCGCGTTTATGGGGATGTTTACACCCATCCTGTCCATGACCTCCTGCGCCTTTGCGCGCATAGCCTTGCGGTCGCATATTCCGAAGCCCTTTGTTATCTCCTTGCCCATAAAGAGGTTTTCCTCAACGGTCAGGTCAAAGAGAACGTTAAGCTCCTGATATATGAACACGATGCCTGCCTTTTCAGCCTCCTGCGGAGATTTGTATATAACCTCTTGACCGTCCACAAGCACCGTTCCGGAATCTCTTGTATAAACGCCTGTAAGTATCTTCATCAGCGTGGATTTTCCTGCGCCGTTTTCACCCATCAGCGCATGGACCTCGCCGTCCTCAAGAAGGAATCCCGCGTCCTTCAGCACCTGATTTGAGCCGAACGACTTATTGATCCCTTTCATTTCAATCTTCATACTTCACGCTCCTTTTTACTCATGCAAATATACAGCCCGATTGCAGGATAATGTTTGCATAAGGTGTGGTCTCGCCTGTGCGTATCACTGCCTTACACTGCTTTGTCAGTTCCTTGAGATCAGCATGAGAGATAAACGCATACTCTATCTCGTTCTCGGACAACAGCTTCTGTATCTGTCCGAACACCTCAGGATTTACTGTCTTTATCTCCTCTGCAAGGTAGAGCTTTTCGATCTTCATGTCACCAACCACTGCTTCAAGCGTCTGCATGAATGTCGGTACGCCGAAAGTCAGCGCAAGATCTATACGCTCTGTTTCATCGGGCACGGGCAATCCGCAGTCGCCTATACATATCAGGTCTGTATGACCCATATACGACAGCACCCGTGAGATGTCACTGTTGAGAATGCCTTTTTTCTTCATGTTCTGATACCTCCCGTCACGGAACGACAATATTCCGTTTTGATATACTAATTGTATCATATTTTTTCAACTTTGTCAATTGTTTTTGTACAATCAATCCAATAAATTAATTCTCAATTAATGGTAATGCTGGCAGTTTTTGCTTTGACTATACATACAATTTTAAGCAGAGAATTTTGATGAAAATAATAAAAACTTAAAAAGGAGCAGTATATCTCTGCTCCCGTAATTATTTATGGTGTATTTGAGGAGTCGTTCATGTTTAAGCAGCTTTACTATTAGTTCAACACATTTTATCGGATTTGCACGAAAGAAAGCTACTCCCCTGATTATACACCAGAGGAGCAACTGCGATTATTCATTTTTTAGATCTGTACAGTTCTATCAGAAATTGTTATTTCTGATACTCACTGATAATAGTATCAACAACAGGTGCGTACACCTCTCTCAGCTGCGTCCATGAGGTACAACGCACCTGTGGAGCCTTCGCAGGCTGCAAGTCCCATAACACAGCAACCAATGCAGCCGACAATAATCTTTTTGACCTTGACATAGTAATTCCTCCTTTATAATACGTTGATGGTTATTTCGAAATGCACATCGGGCAATGCAATGCGGTACTTTTCATCAAGAGCGGGGCCGCAGGAGGCAGAGCCTACACCTGCCATGCCGCTGTCGATGCAGATGACGTTGTATTCGCACTTCTGAAGCTCATAATTATGCCGTTTCGAGGACAGCTCCTCCTGCGTGTATTCTGATGCGTTGAATGAGAAGTTGTCGCCTGCAAAGCATATAGTCGCATCGTTGCCGCTGACCTGCGCGCTTATGCAGCCATAGTGCGAGGAATTCTCCTGCGGACGTATGTAGTCCTCGTGCATCTCTGATATCTTAGCAGTAAAGCTGCCGAAACACGAAGCCTGATGCTTGTCGATATAGCTTTCATACGGGCCATAGCCGCAATAGCTTGCAATATCGAAGCTTTTTGGCAGGAACATCCTTATTCCGAAGCGCGGCAGAAATGTCACCTTGTTGCTTGTATGCATATCAGAAATGATACGCACGCCGTTGCCGTTGAATATCAGTTTAGTTTCGCCCTTTGCAAACGGCTGATAGATGCTCCAGCCAAAGGAATGGGATATCGTGATGACAACGCTGTTATCCTGCATCTCGGCAGAAGTGCTGTATACCTTTGTCACAGGCTCGTGCAGATGCGCCCTGTACCAGTCCCACTTCATGTTGTCGTTGTCGGTAGGTGCGCGGAAGAAGTTGAACTCCATCGGCTTTCCAAGCAGCTCATCTGCGCCTTTACGGATAGAGCTTATACAGCCCCTGCGCCTGTCGATGGTATATGTTACATCGCCCATTGTCACCACGAAGCTCAACGGTGTTTCTGTAAGTACAGGCTCTTCTCCGCTGTCAGCAGGCTGCGCGGACTTTATTTCTGTGAGCATCACCTGCTCAAAACAGACGGGATAGCCCTTTTCACACCACAACATATCACTCTTTGCAGTAAAGTAGAAATTGATGAATGTGTTGTTGGCAGTGCTGTCAGTGGCATCTATGGTAAGCTCCGTACTGCCCATAGGCCGAACAGAAAATTCAAGCATTCCCTCCGTTTTTACTCCGTTGAAGTCGCATATCTCATAGCGGCAGTCCAACAGCTTTCCTGCGTCCTCGAACGCAAGATAGCTTGTCAGGATAAACCTGCCGTCTTGTCTGCTTACTCGCACAGGGCGGTATACCTGCTTTGCCTCAAGCAGACCTGTATGAGGTATTCTGTCAGGGTACACAAGACCGTCCATGCAGAAGTTGCCGTCGTTGTGGCGCTCTCCGAAATCTCCGCCATAGCCGTACTTTATCCTGCCATCCTCTGTCTTGCCCTGTGGCAGCGCATGGTCGCACCACTCCCAGATACAACCGCCGACAAAGCGCGGCGAGGAAAAGAACATCTCATGATAGTCCTCGAGGTCGCCTGAGCCATTGCCCATAGCATGGCTGTATTCACAAAGGAACAAGGGGCGCTTTTCGTCCTCGTTTTTGAGGAAGCTTCGCATATCGTCAATTGACATATACATTATCGAAACCATATCGAGGATATCGTGCGGTGCGTCGTCCAACTTGTGGATGCTCTCGTAATGCAGAAGTCGAGTGGGGTCAGCGGACTTCACATACTCTGCCGCTGCAAGCACATTCTCTCCATAGCCGCTCTCGTTTCCGA
>SVMQ01000162.1 GCA_015067375.1 Oscillospiraceae bacterium
CGTCGCCCACCATTATCACACGAAGTCCGTCAGCTTGAGCTGCTTGACAAAGCGGTGCTTTTCTTCAGTCAACACCTGTATCATACTCGGCTGTGTGTGGCTGTTCCATATCATTTACTTCAGCTTCGGCGTAAAAACATATAGCAATGCTGAGTGCAAAACTAAATATACAATATGAGATAATAAAACGATCCGTAGGGATGTCCTACGGATCATTTGTTAATTAATGATGGTTAGCCGCTTCACCACTTCTCAATAAAGGAAGACAACTTCTTATCGATATCTATACGTGTTGCCTTGCACTCTTTCGGATATTTCTTTCCTGCATTGAAAGCATATCGCACAAGCATACTCACCAGCATGGGATTTATCATACTCTGCGGAAAAGCGAAGTGTGTTCCGTGCTCGTAAATAAGGGCTTCGTATTCGCAACATTCCTGTTGTGGAAAATACTCTGTTGGATCGTCTGTGTTTATGGATATCGATAGTATGCGTGAGCTTTTTGCTCAGGACGAAGACTACTACAATATGCTCCTCTCCGATACCTAGCTTGACATAGACAGCGGCAGGATATATTCCGTTATCATAAAGGCAGATGTCGAGCAGTCAGCGGCCGTATTTATCGACCAGATGACGGTAATATTCACTATGATGATAACGATGTCGATGATAATATTCTGTGTGGTGATGTATCTGATGATGAATGTTATGAAAGACCGTGCGACATTCGATATCTCGCTTGTGAAGGTATTCAGCTTCCGTACATAGGTGATACGCAGTATTTACCTCAACGGAAATTCAGTCAGCCTCCATCTTTTCACTTTTGGTAAAAGTCTTTTAACAGACTAAGCGGCTCTCCATTCACAGAGAGCCACTTTGCTATGTAGTCATATATCCTCCGAACTTGCACCACCAGCCGTTTCAGCAAGCGACAAAGCCAGTGCCTCCGACTGTAACAATGTGTTCAGGGAGGGGTCGCCCTCGCGGATGCGCCAACGTCGTTATCCGCGGCTGCTATGACACTTATGCAGAGAAGTTCGCACATGAAAACGATCTGTTGTTCATCCATAAAGATATCTACATTGGAATAAGACGCAATGAGGAGTATCATGAATCCAGAACGGTGACGCTGCACTTTGATGAAAACTGTCAGATGTGCTTGCTGTACGAGGATTTCTGTCAGGGAATATCAGCAGGGAATACCATGGGCGGTGAATTTATGCGAGAAATGCCTGAGGAGTTCCACAGAGGATGCAGTATCGAGGAGCTTGCAAATATGATGCCCGAAGCGTATTTTGACCAGATAATGAAGAATGCTGAGCTGAAAGCATTTCTCGACAGTTATGCCGATCGTGATGAGTGATACGAATGATAGTATCATTGACATATTCTATCAGATGTGATATAATGAAGAAAGATCGGCATTGCAAAAAAATACAAGGAGATATCAATGGATATATTACTATTTTTAAACGCTCGATTGCAGCCTATACATAGATTTGAAATTGAAGATGCTTTGCAAGAATATCTGGATAAGAAGGACTTGGGTGAGGTTAATGGTGGCGGCACATATCAGAACTCCGAAGGAGAGATAACAGGCTGTGAAATAAGTATTTGCTTATCAGATCATAATTCGGAGTGCTTGGATCAATTGAGATCGTTTTTAAATTCGATCGGGATCCCTAAAGGTTCTGCTTTGCGCTACAACTCACAAGAAATTGAGATCGGAACCTTGGAAGGACTGGCATGTTACTTGAATGGTCGTGATCTGCCGACTGAGGTCTATAGCAGCTGTGATGTAAATTATGTGATCGAACAGCTTACATTAGCAATGAGCGGTATAGGAAAAATGTATAGTTATTTTGAAGGAGCTGCATATACTGCTTTGTATTTTTATGGTCTTTCATTTAATGAAATGTCTGAAAGAATAAGATCGTTTATTGATACATATCCGTTATGTCAAAAGTGCAGGATGATCCGGATTGCATGAATTTTAGCTATTATAAATACATCTCCTGAGAATACAGCGAAGTTAAGTACAATAAAAACGTCCCTTTATGGAAAGACCATAAGGGGACGCTTTGTGTTATAGGTTTGTTGTATTTCAGACGCCAAGCAATTCAAGAATACCCTGTGGCAGCTGATTCGACTGAGCGAGGATAGACTGTGTGCTCTGTACCAGTATCTGTTCCTTGGTGTAATTTAACATTTCGGAGGCAATATCGGTATCTCTTATCTGAGATTCAGAGCTTATGATATTTTCAGAGTTGTTCTTTATGTTTTCTATCTTGTGTTCAAGGCGATTTTGTGCCGCGCCGAAAGTGGAGCGTATCATAGATACTTTGCTCAGTGCATGGTCAAGCCTGTCGATAGCATAGTTTGCATCTTCCTGTGTCGCTAAGGAAAGCTCATTCATGCCAAGTCCTTTTGCAGAGCAGTTAAGGTCGGCGTTAAGCCCCCCCAGATCATCTGAACGATACGAGAATGTGAATTCAATACTGTCCTTTGTTCGAGAGCCTGTCTGCAGGATAAGACCATCAGAGTAGGTGATAGTGTCGTACACATTCCTGTATGCATTGCTGGAATAGCCCTGATCATAGAAGCGGATATCAGCCTTGATGAAATCCGCACCTACCATGGTAGGATTGTTTACGGTGATCGTCATTCCGTCGTGCAGCTTCATAATATAGGTGTTGTTTGGGTTTGCGGGTAGATAAACGCCTTCTTCTTCAAGGTTGACTGCATTGCCCTCGCTGTCGCGCCATACTCCAACAGTACCGTCAGGTTGTGTAAGTCCGTCATAAGTATATGTTGCACCATGCTTTGCGACTTTGTAGTCAACGCCGCCTATGTCGGGATTTTCGGGGTCGTATTCATTTACTTTAAAATCAACGATGAAATAACCGCTTGAGGATGATCTGTCGTTGTGTTCAGCATTTTGGTTGAATACATAGCCACTTGATAATGATGATCGACGCTTCGGACAGGTGATATAAGAGCTTAGTTGAAATCCATCAGGGAGTTTGCCGTCCGCTTCGTAGAAATTGTAAAGATTGCGATCTACATATCCGTTACTGATATAATAGGAGTCGGTTTTCGTCCATACTTCGTCAGTGAGGGAATATGTTCCCCAATCTCCTGAGCCACCGAAGTTATCGTACCATTTATCTTCGGCCTTATTATATGTCAGTGTAACAGTCTGATTGCCGTGATCAAGCCATATATCGGTGAGTCTTTTGTTGTTGATAGTGTCGATCCTTGCGCCCTCAGCCAGTTTTCCATTGTAATACGTGGACATTGTTGTGCTGTCATTCACCGCATATAAGTTCCAATATGCGCCTGCTTTCATGTCCTCATCATCGTATCTGAACTTAACATTTTCGATATAGATCTGAGGTCCGCCTGAGTATCCATCAGGATATACAGGTATAGTAGCACCATTTATTGGCACTCCGTCAGGCCCGACTTCGTTTTCATATACTTCACCGTTAAGGCTCCATGTGAATTGCAGTGCATCTGTGTCTTCGTTGTACTCGTCGTCGGGTATAAGTCTTGCGTAGCTATCGGGAGTATCGCCGATCCAATCCATATATGCCTGTCTCTCGGCTCTGGTAACACCTGCTGAGTTGTTCTGGCTTACATAGCTCTCTGTATATTTGCTGACATCAAAACGTTCGTTGCCAGGAGTGTCAGCCTTTGGTGCGGGGTTTATACCAGAAACAGAAACGGTTGATCTGCTTTCCCATTTTCCTTTGGCGAAAGTCGATGCATAATGCGGCATTTCAGTACAGGTAACGCGTGCAACATCAACTAATCCGCTCTTTGAGGTCGCAACTCTGATAATGCCTTCGTTTCCTATGGTTTCGATAGAGATCTTATCACAGTATTCACCTTCAAGACCCTCTATGCTGAATGTGGGGATGCCTTCGTCATAAAAGGATTTGACGCTGGCTCTGTTCAATGCTGCAATGGAGTCGAGCAGCTCTTTATCGGTAGTCATCTTCGATGTCGCGTCAGGAAGCAGCTCGATGGACATTTCGATCTCAGGAAACCCGGGTACTTGTCTGAATGTGCTGACAAAGCTATTCTCGGGAAATTCCGCGTTTGAGGGGGTAAGCCATTTTGTTCCGCTTTCAGATACAAATGTAAATCCATCCGCCATACAGCCGCCATTAAGCATAACAAGCCCGTTGAAATCAGTGTCTGCAAGCTGATTTATCTCATCGCACAGCTGTCTGTATTCGACCTCGACCGCCTGTCTGTCAATATAGGTGTCATAAGTCCCGTTTGCAGCCTGCACCGCAAGCTCTTTCGCACGGCGTATGATAGTTACGGTAGCACCCAATGCACCCTCAAAAGTCTGTATCAGCGAAATGCCGTCCTGCGTGTTTCGGATGGACTGTTTAAGACCTCTGATCTGTGTCCTCATTTTCTCGGATACGGCAAGACCGGCGGCGTCATCGCCTGCTTTGTTGATAGCGAGACCTGATGAAAGCTTTTCAGCCGCGGCTGCAAGCTTCTCGTTTTTTGAATTTAGTTTATTATTGGCGTTCAGTGCAGCCATGTTGTGTTGGATTACCACGGTCATTCCCCCGTTTGATAAGATATGATATGTATGCGATCAAGCAATCATACTTTATTTGTTCTGTTTAACCAAAAATAATAATACATTATAATTTTAACATTCTTTTGATGTCTTGTCAAGTGTTTTAACATGAAATCAGGATGTTTACATTATTCTATGGTCGTGTAAATTGGCAAATTATTCTATATGCCGCTTGACAATTATTTCAATATATAGTATAATTGTAAAAAACTCTATACCGATATTACCAAAGGAGGTATATATTATGTTAAAAAAGAGATTGCTTGCTGCACTCACTGCATTTGCCATGCTTTCTGCCACCAGCTGTGATGCAGCAAAAGAGAAAAAGGCTGAGGAAGAACGATATCAGCCTGCAACTGTGCAATACGGCGATGAGAACTGCATCGAGATAGAAAAAATGCTGTTGGAACACCTGACAAATGACGGCGCGCTTGATGAAAGCAAGCTGGCAGATGTGACAGAGCTGCGTTTTGCAGGTCTGGGCGGTGTGTCCGTCGTATGCGGCGAGACAGGCGGAACTGATATGTCGGAAGGTTTTTACGAGCCCGGTGTCGATCACTATTTTGAGGATCGTCTTTTTGTTTATGACGATTATTTCGGCACTATTCTGAGTTTTTATCTGTATGGTGAGGTAAGGTATATTTATGATCTTCCTTGCGTGGAGGATATTTCATTTGTTGAGTATATGCCGAAGCTTGAGTGCCTTGAGGTGCCTATGAATTTCGTTGATGACATATCGCCGCTCAGCAAATGTACCGAACTTAAAATGCTTAATCTCTGCTGCTCGGATAAGCTTGAGGATATTTCGCCGCTTAAAAGCTGCACACAGCTTCAGGAGCTGAGGCTTACCTGCAGTAAGGTCAGCGACATATCAGCTTTGGCAGAACTGAAAGAGCTGCGCACGCTCAATCTGTCCTACAATGAGGTGGATGATCTGACAGCGCTTCATGAGCTGAAGCTGCTTGACACGCTGGCTGTAATGGGATGCAAGAAAAGTGTACTTAAAGATGTGG
>SVMQ01000163.1 GCA_015067375.1 Oscillospiraceae bacterium
TAGCTGAAGCTCATGTTTCCTGTTTTGTCAATTGTTATCTCATGAGCAAGCAGTATCATATCAACGGAGAATGACCACTCCTCGCTCCATACTCTGATGAAATTCAGCTGTTTTGCGGAGAATTTTGTCTTTAGCTCCATTGCGGTACGAAGCTGTTCTTCTACAGAAAAACGCTTTTCAAGCTTGGCAAGCCGCTCGTCAGCATCAGAAACAGTATTCACTCCCTCGTCAGCCCAGGTCTGAGCAACAGATTGGATGTAGTTTGCGGTGGTCTTTCCTATTTTGAAGCAGTATTTCAGCAGCATAGCTGCTACCTGTGCAGGCAGACCGAAGTGCTCGACCAGCATCAGCACTGTCTGACTTTCAGGCTGTCGAAGTCCGCGTCCGTAAAGGCTCTCTGCTTCCTTGTACAACCACTGAAGCTCAGGGTCAGAGGAGAGTCTGTTTCCAACATAACCTGAGGTGTAGACTGAATTGTTGTCGGCGGTAATGACCTTTACAGCTGAGGTGCGTTTTTTTGTCTGCGGAAGTTCAGAAGTGATCTCGGGAAACGTTTCCTGTGCTGATATATCGTCACTTGCAGCGGCAAGCGAGCCTCCGTCTGCACGGATGATGCCGCGCTGCACCCAAAAAAGTGCAGCATCCTCAAGCTCACCTTCTCGGCGGAAACCAAGCTTGTCCTTTAGCTCGGCGTCCGTGAAGAGCGCACCCCCGTTTCTGAGCAGAAACAGCAGCAGCTTCAGCGAATTTCCGCTTGCAAGCTTTATGTATTTATCAACTACGCTGGAGGGGACAGCAAAAACACTGTTCCATTCTCCGACGTTAAGAGAGTAGTTCATCATATCACCTATCGTATCATAATTCTACTTAATTATCATATCATAAATCGATGATTTTTGCAATAGAAATGATGTATTAAAAAAATATTGTTTTCACGCAAAGCGCATCAATGTTTCAGCTTACAATTTTTTGTGTGATTTTTTGTGACTTTTAATGCCTTATTTAATTATAAAACCTACTTGCAATATCGGTACATTTGTGATAAAATAAGAACAGCAATATATTAATATCTAAATATATGGAGGATAAATATCATGAGAATTCTTTACGCAGCAAGTGAAGCTTTACCGTTTGCGGCTTCGGGCGGTCTTGCCGATGTTGCAGGCTCTCTTCCCAAGGCGCTTTGCGCAGCAGGACATGAGACCTGTGTTGTAATGCCTTACTATGTTAACACTCTCAAGCCTGAGCAGAAGGAGAAGATGACCTACATCACTAACTTCACTGTTTCTGTCGGCTGGAGAAGCCAGTATTGCGGTCTTTTCTCACAGCAGGTAGACGGCGTTACTTATTTCTTTATCGATAATGAGCAGTACTTCAAGCGTGACAACGGTCTTTACGGCTACTTCGACGACGCTGAGAGATATGTGTTCTTCAGCCGTGCTATCCTTGAGATGCTCAAGTATATCGCATTCAAGCCGCAGATCATCAACGCGAACGACTGGCAGACAGCGCTCGTTCCTGTTTATTACAACCTGTTCTACAAGAATACCTGGGGCTATGAGAACATCAAGCAGGTTTTCACTATCCATAATATCGGCTATCAGGGTCAGTATGGTCTTGATCTTGTTAAGGACATCGTTGGTATTCCTCCTCAGAATGTTAATATCATCGAGTACGATGGTGATATCAACTTCATGAAGGGCGCTATCGAGATGGCGGATAAGGTTACTACCGTATCTCCCACATACGCTACTGAGATCCTTGATCCGTGGTTCGGTCACGGTCTTGACAGGATTCTCTGCACCAAGCAGTACAAGACCTGTGGCTTCCTCAACGGTATCGACGTTGATCTCTACAATCCTCAGACTGATCCCAACATCGCCGCTAACTTCAACACCAGAAGTCTTAAGGGCAAGGCTGCCTGCAAGAGCGCTATCTTTGAGGAGTTCGGTATGCCCGAGTATGGCATCCCGCTTCTCGTTATGATCTCGCGTTTTGCTGATCACAAGGGCTTTGATCTTGTTAAGGCTGTGTTTGATGATATCATCAACACCGATCTGCAGGTAGTAGTTCTCGGTTCGGGTGAGCATCATTATGAGGCATTCTTTGAGGAGATGCACTACAGATATCCCGATAAGGTAGGTTTCTACCGCGGCTATAATCCTCAGCTTGCAAAGCGTCTGTACGCAGGTGCTGATATGTTCCTGATGCCCTCCAAGAGCGAACCTTGCGGTCTTGCTCAGATGATCGCGGCAAGATACGGCACAGTGCCGATCGTTCGTGCAACAGGCGGTCTTAAGGACTCCATCATCGACGCCGGCGACGACGGAATCGGCTTTACATTCCAGAGCTACAATGCACATGATATGCTTCATGCTGTTCAGCGTGCAAAGGGTATGTATGACAACAAGGCTGAGTGGAAGAAGCTCGTTACCAGAGCGATGAAGGCTGATTTCAGCTGGGAAGCCTCCGCTAAGCTGTACATCGGACTGTACAAGGAGCTTTGCGGCGAGTAATATTGATTAGATCATGACTGTTTAAATTAAGGAGGGATGTATATGAACGGAAAATTCAACCATGCGCTTTATCTTCTTGATAAAGGTGAGTATGACAAGGCTGAGATATGTCTTCGTGATGCGATAAGCGAGAGCGATAATGCGTTTGAGGTCATACAGATCAGATGCTGCTACGCCGAGCTGCTCATGGAGCAGGAGCGTTACAGTGAAGCGATGGAAAATGTCGAGTACATCCTGTCCAACACTGATGAATATAGCGATAATTCTCAGGAGCGTGCGACAGCGCAGGAGATAAAGGACTATATTCAGAGCGAGGGTCTGATTTGATAAAAATGATCGGGTGGCATCAGTCACCCGATCTTCGTTTGAAAGGAGAAGATATGGAGATCTGGGACGGCTACACTGTCGATAAGCAGCTTGCAGGTGTGGATATCATCAGGGAAGAGGAGTTTACAAGAGAGTGGTCGTCATTGGGCTTGTACCATCTTGTTTCGGATATCATAGTCCGTCATAGTGACGGTACATGGCTAGTGATGCAGCGTGACTTTGCGAAGGAGGGTCATCCCGGCGAGTGGGAGCTTGGCGCAGGAGGCTCGGTATTGAAAGGCGAGAGCGCTTATCAAGGCGCAGTGCGTGAGTTATATGAAGAAACGGGCATCGCGTCGGATGAGCTTACACTATTGAAAGAGATCACTACCGTACATTCCAACGGAGTAGGTGTACATTATAGCATATATCTATGTGAAACGGATGTAAGCAAGACGGCGATAAAGCTGCAGGCGGGGGAAACGGTAGACTTTAAATGGCTGACCGATGACGAGATAAGAGAAGGCGCATACATCCCCGACAGAAGCCGCGATCTGATATTGCAGCTTATGGAGGAAAAGGATGCACATTGAGATAAAGACTGAGCGTTTGTTGCTAAGACCGCTGTGCATGAATGACATTGACACAGTGCATCTGTATGCTTCGGATGCTGAACTTACGCGTTATATGCTGTATCTGCCGAATAGCAATGTTGAAGAATCACGTCGGTTTATTGAGGCTGCCACCAGCGAGTGGAGCAAGTCAGCTCCTGAGTTCTTTGAGTTTGCGGTTGTGTCAGATGGTATTCATATTGGTGCAGTTTGCCTTTACTTGTCAGAAAACGGCACAAAGGGCGAGATCGGGTGGATTCTGAACAAGGAATATCACGGCAAAGGCTATGCGTCAGAAGCTGCAGTGGCTGTTTTGGAATATGCGAAAAGCATCGGGGTAACTGAGGTATGCGCACATTGCGACAGCAGGAACAGAGCCTCGGAAAATGTCATGCGTCGTATCGGAATGAAGCTGGAAAGCAGCGACGGTATACGTTTTTACAAGAAAAGCAGTGAATCGGCATCCGAACTGATGTATATATCAAGGCTGTGATGTATTGACATTTATATGCTTCTGTGATATAATTAGTTGATATATTTTTCGCAACTTAATGGTTGTTATCTTGGAGGTTGGTATGAATACTTTAAAACTTATTCTGATCTTTGTGTTGATGTTCGTGTTAGGGCTTATCGGTTTTATTGGCACATCTGTGTCAAGGTCTAAGGCGATGAATGCTCAGACAGATTTCAATGAGCTGCAGAGCAGCGAGTTTAAAAGCGGTATGTATGTTCGTGGAACAGTGTACGAAGTCCTTGACGAGTACGCCTACGAAACTTCTGATAATCACGTAAGTGCACGTTATTACATAGTGCCGATAGCAGGCACTTATGAGGACGAGTATCCTCAGTATGTTACAGTATCGACAGGTAACAGTGATGTTCAAAATCAGGCTGACTTGTTGATGCAGCAGACTTGGAACTATTATGATTATGGTACAGAGCCTGCTGTATGGAACGAGTTTGAGATAATCGGTAAAGTGAGTAAGCTTGAACCCGAATTGCTTGATTATCTGTATGATTGGTTCATGTACGGCGATTACAGTGCTACACGCGCGGAGTATTCAAAGTATATCTGTCCTTATGAGATTTCGGTAGTAAGCACCAGTGGGCTGCTTACCGGCGCTATCATGTTTGCGATCATGGGTGGTATAGGCGCAATAGGACTTGCGGTATTCATCATTATTTACATTAAGGCACATAGAAATTGCTATTAAAATGATAACGCCCCTCATGTCGAGGGGCGTGTTCTTATTTTCTGTAGTAGCTCTTGAAATGCTCAGATCTCTTGGGATCCTCCTGAAATCTTATGTAGCTTATCATATCTTTTGGGATAGCGTCAAGTGTCACAAGCTCGGATAAAGACTGGAACTGAACATCATGCTGGATGAGCGTATACTCCTGCTTTGCGTTGGGGAATTTTGCAGGGTCAGCTTTAGTCTGCAGCTGAGCCAAGGTATACATATACTCGCGCATCGGATGCCATATCTGGCGGATTAGCACAGTAGGCTCGCCTGTGCTGGGCAGTGTGCCGAAGCCTGTCACTCTGTACAGGTGCATATTGATATAGCGCTGATCCTCAGTGGCAGTGTCCCATTTGATGTGACGCAGGATATCGCCGACACCGATAGTCATTTTTGTACCGTTGTCAAGCTGGAGTGTCTTTTGCTGTGAAGCAGCAGGGAAAAGGTGACTCATAGTAGTATACCTCCTATTTAAATGCTGATTATATTATACTACATTATTATGTAATTGTCAAGATTGCACAGAGATTTATTTATTTTAGTAAAACCTATTGACAAATCTGGCAATTTATATTAAAATTGATACTATAATAACGATTACACGATGATATGCATCATGTCCGCCTGTGCCACGGCATAACGCGCGCATTTTGCCATCGGAAAAGGAGAATTGACATGGCTTATATTTTAGGAGTTGACATCGGAACCTCGGGTACCAAGACCGTACTTTTTTCTGAGGACGGCAAGGCTGTAGCTTCCGCAACATACGAATACCCCCTGTACACACCGCAGAACGGTTATGCAGAGCAGGATCCGCTTGACTGGTGGAACGCTTCCGTAAACGGCATCAAGGACGTTATCGCTGCAAGCGAGGTAAACGCTGAAGATATCAAGGGTATCGGTCTTTCGGGTCAGATGCACG
>SVMQ01000164.1 GCA_015067375.1 Oscillospiraceae bacterium
CTTCTTCAGCCTTAACACGACACAAACGTATCATTGCCAAAACGTATTATCTTTTTATAATCATCCTCGTTATCAAACGGCTTTTTATAGTAACGAAGATCCTCTCGCTCATGCACCTCAAGGTCAGACATCATCTTACCCAGATACGCTTCCACACACCGGAAGTCAATATCCGGCACCTTTCGCAATATTCCTCTGCGGACTCCCAGTCACCGCCCTCATAGCTCAGTCCTTTCGGTCATATTATGCACCACTTCCTTGATGAGAAGGGGCAGGAAGGGTTTGGTTATGTAGTCATCACAGCCCAGTGCAGCAAACCCCGATGAAGTGTCCAGATCTTTATCCGCTGTCATTATTACGACAGGGACGCTGTACCTTTCTCTTATTTGCCGCAAGGTTTCTAAACCACTCATTCCGTGCATATTCACATCCAGCATAACAAGATCATACACTTCCTTGCTGAGGCGCTCCAGTGCAGCCTCACCGCTATCCACCGCATCAAGTTGGTACATAGGTTCATCCTTCATGATGTGCGCAAGTATCTTACTGTTTATAGGCTCATCATCAACAGTCAATATCTTTCTTGTTGATTCCTCGCCCTGTCGCATAGTATACTGCTTGTCCTCGTCTATCACACGAAGCATGATATCTGCAATATCAGGGTCAAACTGAGTACCCCTGCCCTTTTCTATCTCAGACCTTACCACATCCTGCGGAAGAGCCTTTCGATAGCTTCGGTTGCTTGTCATTGCGTCGTATGTGTCGGCAACAGCAAGTATTCTTGCAACCAAAGGTATAGTTTCTCCTGCAAGGCCATTCGGGTAGCCCTTTCCGTCGTATCTTTCGTGATGATACTTGGCGGCTATTGCAATGAGATCGTTTCCTGCTATTCCGCGAAGTATGTTGTAGCCCGTCACAGGATGTATTTTGATTATATTGTATTCTTCATCGGTAAGCTTGCCTGCTTTGTTGATTATTTCTACAGGTATGCGTATCTTTCCTATATCGTGAAGAAGTCCTGCACGATATATCTCCTCCTGCTGCTCCGCAGACAGTCCCATGCGCTTTGCCAGCATACGGGCATAATCCGCAACACGCTTTGAGTGACCGCTAGTATAGCGATCCTTTGCATCAACAGCCTCACTGAGTGCAGTAACAGTCTGCACGAACATCTTTTCTATCGCATCCTGTTTCTTTATCAGTTCAGCATTCTGCTCTCTTACCGTTTTCTCAAGCTCGGTATTGTTATCAGATAAGTAGTTGATATGCATCCACTTGTGGGTATCCTCAACAAGCTCCAGCATATAGCCATATAGCTTATCATTATATGTTCTCCTGTTGAAACGACACTCGAAATGACGCTCGTCAAGGGTGAATGTAGTGATATATTCCTTGTTATCTTTAGGATAGTCTTTGATGACCTCTTCAAGCTCTGATATACCTTTGATCGGGTAATCAATGTAGCATTTTTCTAGCTGAGGAAACACGCTCTCTGCCATTTTGTTACAGCCTACATAGTTAAGGTCTTCATCAAACATGATATATCCGTTATTCTGTTTTTTCTGAAGCACCTCAGCAACGCTTTCTTCGATATTATAATGCCTGAGCCTATGATGTATCAACAGGAAAAACCATCCGTTGAACACATACAGTGCAGGCATTACCTCAAAGTCTGCATTGATAAGCCTGCCAACCAAAAACGAGCTTACATTCACAGCCTCCAGTCCGAATAAAAGAAACAGATTCTTACGCGACACAGAACGTTTCTTCACCGTAGAATGTATCAGCATTGCCATCTGAACGATTATCGCGCCATAAAGGATCAGGTAGAACATAGAATGACCGATGCCGTACTGATTGACAAGTATGGTGGAATCCCACAAGCTTTCCAGATGATATTCGGTATAATAAAGATCATTGTAGCCTATCGTAAGTATCAAGCAATAAACGATGAAGCAATAAGCATGGATACCTATCCTGAACCACTTGCCGAAATCATACTTGCATATCGAACATATCAGCAGTATCATGAGTGGAGAAGTAAAACAGCCTCCGAGATATGCTACCTTAGTAGCAAGCACCGCCTCCTGTACTGTTTCAGACAGACCAACTGCAAGATAACCTGCATTTGATATCGCCATAATGAGCATCAGCAGTATAAAATAATAGTTTATCTTTTTGTTATTAACAGAAACGATGATCGAAAAAAGATTAACTATAGCGAACACTGTCGTTATGATATAATATGCTATCATCAACTATTCACATCCTCTGAGATTATTTTCTGATACAGTGCAAAACCGATTATAGTGTTCTGCTGTGTAAGCTAAAAAAGTGCAGCCTGATAATTATATCATATTTTTGTTCAATATGCAAGTTTTCTGTCAATTTATCCCATTCGCTAAAAATTCATATATCCTGCTGTTAAAATCCTTTGCTTCTTCATACGCTGCATGACCATATTCAGAATACATATGTATCTCACAATCAAGCTTATCAGCAATTTCAACAGACGCTTTACCTGTGGTTATCATATCCTTATCACCGCCCAGAACAAGAACAGGACATCTGATCTCATTCAATCTGTCATAACAATCAAAATCCAAAATTGCTGATGCAAGTATTGCAAATCTATCAAAATCCTTGGGTTTGATCATCCTGACCACAAGCGGCATAAACAATCTATATTTCTTCAAATATTTCTCTGTGTACATGAGCGAGAATGTTTCTTTGTTGATCGTAATATGATCCTTGTTTATCGCACAGTCCACCCATTTGCCTACTACATTTTTTATATTTTCATTTGCTCTTGATGAAGTAACTCCAAGAACCAACTTATCGACACACTCAGGATGCTCAAGCGCCAGAGCCATCGCAATCATTCCGCCTTGGGATACTCCAAACACATCCGCTGACCTGATATCCAACTCTTTCATAGAATGGTAGATATCTTCTGCCAGATCCCAGTTGGTAAGTCCCTTTTCCACTACCTTTCTTCTGTCAAAAAGGTATACTCTGTAATCCTTTGCAAATATCCTATACATGAGTGCAAGCGAAGCACCTGCACCTTTAACATCTCTGACATTTAAGCCCTGAATAATGATCAGATTTTTCTGCCCTTTTCCAAAAGCAACATAGTCTGATCTACCACTTGGAATATTAACACTGCTTTCGATCAATCTATAAAACACGCTTACCGCCCTTTCCGTAACTGATATTTTATCAAGCTAATTATAACACTCTTTCAGACACAAGTCAATTCCTGTACCTGAAACAATCTGGCATTTCCACGGAAATACGAAAAGCAAACACGGCATATTGAGATAGCGATCAAATAGACCTATCTAAACACTACACCTGCACGAATGAGATGCGTGCATGGCTTGGCGAGATATACACCGCGTATCAGCTTTTCAAACGAGCTCCCAAAACAACATACCTCCCCTTTTCCTGTCGGATCGGGGGAGGTTTTGTTTTATAGGGACTGCAGCTATCTTTTTTTATAAATAACTATCTCAGGAGCTTCGCCGTTTTCCTCATAGGTGCTGATGAGGATGAACTCCATATTTGCTGCTATACCAAAGCATCTGCCGCCGAACTCACATTCAAGCTGATTGCCGAGATATGTAGCATTGTCGTCCAGAAGCTTGACTGTCATGCCGTTCGGAAGTCTGTATTCAAGATTGATGTAGCTGCCCACAAGCGCATTGAGCTTTTCGAGCTTCGGCATACCCTCAATGTTCAGCGCATTTATCTCAGCGATGAGCTGCTTTTTGAACTCCTCAAAAGCTTCGTTACCGCCAAGCTCTTTGTATCGCTTCCAGTAATCCAGCTTCGGCAGGGTCGCTTTCAGGTATGAGCGCACCTCATCCTCGGGGTGTTCTTCGCTCACCATATTTCTGACACAGACATCTATCAGGTCATCCATATCGCTGTACATATAGTTTCCGTCGGCATAGCACCATTTGCAGTAATCCTCGTTGAAGAAGCCATCCTTTTCGCGGCTCGTGCTGTGATCCTCCAGCGGCATTCCGCAGCACTGACAGATAAGCTGTCGTGGAGAGCCAAGCAGCGTGTTGATCGACACATCAAACAGCTTTGACAGCTGCTTCAGGGTCTCTGTATTCGGGACAGTATCACCATTTTCCCAACGCGAGACCGCCTGACGGGTCACAAACACCTTTTGTGCAAGCTCGTCCTGTGACAATCCGTTTTTCGTGCGTAGTTCGAGTATTATATCCTTGGTTTCCATATTTTATCACCTCAATGACAGTATACCACCAACACACGGATTTTTCAAGCAACCCGCTGTTGCTATTATTGAGGCGACAGAGGAGATAAGTATTACAGAGCCATTTGACGCATCGCTGAGTTGATATCATTCTCTACAGAAAAGCATACGGTCAGGGCGATCATTTCTTATGCTCTGCAAGCATCTTTTCCGCAAGATCGTTCATGTTGGGATAGATGCTATTGGTCACAAACTCAGGGCCAAGCTGAGTAGCAATGATATAACGTGCGCAGGTCATTTTATCACCCTCGCAGTACTTCTTCTTGTACATACTTCCCAGACCTGAATTGATATCCATTTTACCCTGATAAAAGGGACATTTTGAAAGCTTTTCGCAAGTTGCCATAACATGATACCTCCGATAAGATTATTGTATACTTATTTTAGCACGGAACTATTAAAAAGTCAAGCCTGACCCCCAAAATGAAGTAACAGACAATCATGTTAAAATGACGCCCTATAACTACGGTGCGATGTCATTTCTGCTTTATGTGAAACTTACTTTGATGCAGCTTTCCTTATTGCATTTTCATGATCAATGTGATATAATTAACACACGCCGTATACAAGTTCAAAGATCCTGACGGCTGAGTGTTTGTTGAATTATGACCCGTCTGCTGCCGCAGACTTCGGCTTTCGCCGTTCGCTGAGCTTCGCTCGACGGTCATGGTATAATCAAACTCAACAGAGAGGTGATACGATTGGCAATTACGATAAACATCTATTATCACGGCAACAACGGAAACGCAAGGAAATTCGCGGAGGAGATGCTTTCAAGCGGTATCGTTGATGATATCAGAGCCGAGAACGGCAATCTGAAATACGAGTACTTTTTTCCTATGGATGACCCTGAAACAGTTCTCCTAATTGACAGCTGGAAGGATCAGGACGCGCTCGACAAGCACCATGCAACGCCTATGATGCAGAAGATCATTGAGCTTCGTGAGAAATATGACCTGCACATGGAGGTCAAGCGGTATGTTTCCGATAATTCGGGTATACCCGAACAAGACAAAGCGTTCATAAAAAATTGATCTTCGGAGCATCCGATATATTCAATGAGTAAAAAGCTTTTACGGAGGTATGATATGAGAAAGAACTTTGGCTCAAAGCCCATCCTTTACCCCATGCCTGTATTCATCATTGCTACTTACGATGAGAACGGCACACCTGACGCTATGAATGCCGCATGGGGCGGCATCGGTGAGGAAGATCAGATCTTCATCTGCCTTGACCCTACACACAAGACCACAAAAATATCATGGCAAGAA
>SVMQ01000165.1 GCA_015067375.1 Oscillospiraceae bacterium
CTGCTCATAAGCCCCGAAACAGTGGAGTTAAGGCAGCTGCTTGCTATCAGGAAATCCTCATGCGTGCCGCACATTCCTGCGATATTTGCAGGGTCGCTCAACACAGCGAGTGCGGGGTCAACTCCCTTGTAATCCTGCATAGCAAGGTCGAGCGTGCGCTGTATCGCACCTTTGCCTGTCCAGCCGTCTATGAAGCAGATATCCTGTGGCGCATGACGGTCAAGGATATATTTCATTGCATTATGGTCTATGCCCTTACCACGGATTATCGAGATGGTGTAGTGCTGTACATCCGCGCCGTATTTAAGTTTTATGTAGCGCTTTATCAGCACGCCAACTGGAGTGCCTGCCCTTGCGAGCGACACCAGCGCGGCGCTTTCGCCTTTCTGCGCGAATATCTTATCGGACAGCGACATGACAGCGCGCGCAGTTATTTTGGCGTAGCGCTCCAGTGCATCAAAAAATGCCGCGAGATATTTCTCGCTCGGCTCGTATTCTATCGGCAGCATCTCGCAGTAGTGCGCGCCGGATTCTATCCTGCGCTGACGCTCCTCCGCGGACATAGGCTCTACAAAGCCTGTGATGTCCTTCAGCAGGATGGTCACATCATCTTTGATGAATGAGCTTCTCATCGGTGCACCTCCGCAAGTATCATCACAGGACTGCCGTGTCTTGCAAGCACAGCTGCGATATCATCGACAGCCTCAGTGTTGCTTCCGTCCGTCACTATCACTGCAGCATCATATTGAGCAGGGTTATAGATGAACGTTTCGCGTCCGTTTTCGTAGAAGCTGCGTATCGCATAGCCCTCGCGGATGGGGTAATCCTCCGCTGTGCAGATGCCGATAGGGCTTCTTGTGGTGGAGTGTGAGCGCACCCATGTATAGCCGCGCGCTTCCATGACCCGTCCCAGTATCAGAGCAGGGTACATAAATTCCTCTGTGCCAAGCACGAGTATCCTTCCATCTGTCGGGATCTTGTCTCCGATGCTGTCAAGGAGTATTTCAGCCTGTGTGCGGCAGTGCTGTGCATATTCTTTGATATCTACTCCGATGCGTGGGTCGGCAAGCGTGAGCGTATGCGATTCAGGTGTACAGGACAGCGACGCGGTGTGCTCAGCGCCTGTTACCGCAAAGCGCTCCACGGCTGAGGTGTAATCCTCCTCGGGCAGCTTTAACAGGCACTCTGAGATGATACCTGCCTGCTCCAGACGCGCGAGATTTTCCTCGCTTACACGGCTGATTATGGATGCCGCAACTATGCGCTTGCCCTCAAAGCCGCGCACTGTACGCAGGCGCTCCACTATGTTTATCAGCGTCTTGCCCGTGGATATCTCGTCGTCGATAAGGATAACGGTGTCGGTACACTCGGCGTATTCTGACAGCTTGTCCGCGCACAGCTTCTGCTCGGAAGCGTGGGAATGCTCCTCTGAAAAGTACAGCCAGCTGTCGGCGGCTATATCCTCACGGGTGGTGTGTATATACTTGCAGTCACCTAAGCGCTCAGCCGCCGCCGCACCTATCGCGGTAGCTGTTTCGGCAAAACCTATCACAAGGCGCGCTGTCGGGTACTTTTCGTGCAGCATATCGCCCAGTGCCGCCATCATATTGAGCGCCGCAGTGGGACTTACCGCAAGATGCTTGCCCTGCAGCGGGTCTACCAGCAGGTAGCTGCGCTTGGGGTTGTTATAGCGCTTTGCAAGCTTTAACAGGTCGTTTTGGGTGTATGTCATAACAATTAACCTTTATCGTTCTTTTCAGCTTTTATTATAAGGAAATTAGGCTTGATGTACTCTTTGACTATAGTCGGCAGCTTATCTACCGCCCACCGCTTCGGAACAGGCTCGACCACCTTTTTCAGCGACAGACCGCTGTCGATGATATCAGTCAGCAGCTGCCCCATAGGGCGGTGATATTTTACTACACCGTCAACTATCCAGCTCTTAGTCCGCTTTCCTGCGCGGTTGTAGTCCGAAAAGGTGTACGATACCCTTTCGCCGCTGTCATTATAGTTGAAGTGCGCATTCTCGCTGCTTATCGCGGCGGTAACTATCGGATGCTCCTGTGAATAGAGTAGTATTCCGCCCTCATTGAGCAGAGCGCATATATCGCGCATCAGCCTTGAAAAATCCTCGACATAATGTATCGCAAGCGAGCTGTATACAAGGTCGAATTTCATATCAAGTGCCGATATCTCGGTCATGCTTAGTCTGCGGTATTTGATGTTTTTATGCACCGACTTTGCTCTTGCGACAGCCAGCATCTTTTCAGAAATGTCGATACCGACCACTCTTTCCGCGCCGCGCCTGATAAAATCAACACAGTTCTTTCCACAGCCACAGCCAAGGTCAAGCACGGTCTTTCCTGTGAGGTCAGGCAGCAGCTCTGCCATTGCAGGCTGCTCCAACAGGTCGTTCAGACATTTATCATTCCCGCGAAGCTTTGTGTAGCCTTCAAAAAATTCCTCGTTGTCGAAAATGTTCTGCTCGTCCATTTTATTCTCCGTCACAGGCATATCGGACTTTCGATATGCGCCACTCTCTGTTCGTCAATGTCTGGATAAGTCCACTCAACAGGTCTGTCCAGAAGCTGTGCCATCGCAAGTGCAGGCAGATTAAGACCTGTCGCCTTGCAGGAAAGCTGCAGACCGCCCGACATACGCGGATTTATTTCCAGCAGGTAGGGCGTATCGCCTTCGCATTTGAATTGAATGTTCATCGGCATCTTCAGCTGCAGCCTGTCCATTATCTTTTCGCAGGCAGCCATTATCTCAGGCTCGAATTTAACGATGGAATAGCGCTTGCCTGTCTTGTAGCGCGGGATTATCAGGTTTCCGCTGTCGGTAGCAAGGCAATCGCAGCTGTACTCCTTGCCACTGAGATACGGCATCACTAGCATAGGGATGCTGAAATCGTATTCGCTCAGCACCGCACAGGCGGTGCTGTAGGTCACCTTGAAGCCGGGCTTGTTGTACAGTCCGCTGATGCCCTCTATCTTGGGGTCGATTATGCGGAAGCTTCGCGCACCCTCGTCGATGACAAGCTTGTAGCACACCCTGTCCCAGTCGTTTTTCAGCGCCTCATAAGCCGCCTTGAACTCCTCAAGCGAGCAAGCCTTGTATACTGGCGGTATCTGCTCGGGACATATATCGCGCATCATTTCGTAGGTGAGTATCTTATCATCAAGCTGCTCCGCAATGTCTGCACGGGTGTCCGCGAAAAGCTTGGTGCCTGTCGCTTCAAGATCCGCCGCGCGCCTTATGATAGCGACCAGTCCGCGCCGCGGCACGAATACGTCTATCTTATGCTCTTTGCAGAAATCCACGCAGAACTGTGCGTAATCCTCGTCCGAGATACCCGTTGGCTCTGCATACCACTCGTCGCAGGCCGTGCGGAACACAGAAACGTCGTTCGTACCAGAACCGATGACCTTACAAGGCTCAGCCTCTCCCTCTCTTATCATATTTATGAGGTGATACGCCGTACTGAACCAATGATTGAACCATATTGTCATACCGTTGCCAACTCCTTTATTCCGTAGATATCACCGAGGAGCTTTACCTTGCGTGCCCAGCGCTCGTGGCACTTCACCTCGTTCATCCTGCCGCCGTCAGCGCTCTTTGCAACACCGCTGAGCTCACTCTCCCAGCCGAGGATGCTGAGTGCGTCGCGGTAGTCCTCCTCTGTGACTTTAAGGTTGTCGTAGATGACGGGAAGCTGCGACGGATGTATCGCAGTCTTACCTGTAAAGCCGTTCAGTCTGTCAAGCTCCAGCTCGTTTCTCAGTCCCTCTGCCCAGGCTCCGCCCTCTGTCCCGAAATACTCCCACACAGGGCCCGACACAACGTAGTCAGCCGAAAATACGCTGCTGATGTCCACCAGTATATCGCGTATCACACCGAGGTCGTATATCGTGCGGTCTATAGGGCGGCGCACGCCGAAGATATTGCTGAAATCATTGCCGCCGACGCGCACGTTCAGTATGTACGGTTGCACGGTAGACAGCAGATTGCGTATGCGGTGAAGCTCCTCTGTGCGGTGCAGACTGGATGCGGCAAGTCTGCTCTCTATTATGGGCATGAAGTACAGAGGCTGCTCCCTGTCACGATTGAGCAGAGTGATATTCTCAGCGTATTCGCCGCCGTTGGAGGAGTCGAATTTGGGCAGGATGTAGCCTGTCAGAAGCTGCTCCAGTCCGCCAAGCATCCTGCTGATGTGCATAAGGTGACTGGGCGTGCGCACTCTCACGAATACAAGCGGCATACGTTCCTGCGGAACTCTCTCGGATATAGCAGTCAATGTCGCGAGCAGATCCTGCTCCGCCTGCTCCAGTGCGCAGTCCAGTATGGAGTCCTCAAGGCAGAAAGCGATGGAGGTGAGACAAGGGTATGCACCCTCTGCAAGCTTATCCGCAACTCCTGTATTTATCGCAGGAGAGTACAGCAGACCGCCTATCTTGTAAGCCAGTGTTTCAAGGTTGGATGACATTTCGATTAATTACCTCAAAAAAATAAAGCGGGAAATTCCGTTCGGCGAAATTCCCCGCCCCTTTGTGTCAGTGTGCCGTGTTGCTTATACGTTGATGCCGTAATTCTGGCAGAGCGCTCCGAGACCGCCAGAGAAGCCGCCGCCGATAGCGTTGAACTTCCATTCGCCGTTGTGACGGTATATCTCGCCTACGACCAGCGCTGTTTCGATAGAGAAATCCTCGCCGAGATCGTAGCGCACCAGCTCTGTGCCTGTAGACTCGTCCATTACACGGATGTAAGCGTTGCTTACCTGACCGAAGTTCTGGTTACGTGTGTCAGCGTCATAGATAGTAGCAGTGAATGCGATCCTTGTGATGTTTGCAGGAACTTTTGCAAGGTCTACCTTGATCTGCTCGTCATCACCGTCACCGGCGCCTGTGGTGTTGTCACCGAGGTGAGCCACTGCGCCCGAAGCGTGGGTCAGATTGCCGTAGAAAATGAAATCGTTCTCTGTTGTTACCTTGCCGTTCTCGCCAAGCATAAAAGCACAGGTGTCAAGGTCAAATGCAGCGCCGCCGTCATAGCGGTTGATGTCCCAGCCAAGACCTACAACGAGATTTGTAAGCCCGGGGTTACCCTTTGTGAGATCTACTTTCTGTCCCTTTGTAAGATTAACTGCCATTGTTTTGTCCTCCTGAAATGTATTTATTGAAAATGTGACTAAATCCTGAATAAGGTATCAATACTATATTACCACTTTATTAAAATATTTGCAAGTCCTTTTTTGACGAAGAAAGAATTTTGTTGCAGGTGGCATAAGGTCTATGAAACCTGCACAAAGCCTACGTTAAATTTTTCTCAAAATCTACTAAAAAACACTTGCAAAATTTATAGAAATATAGTACAATATATTTTGTAGGCTGAATGCCTTAGAACTGTTCAATATTTTCATAATGAAAGGAAATACAACAATGAGCAAGCTTAACAAGAAACACGTAGAAGACCTCGCAGTCAAGGGCAAGAAGGTACTCGTAAGAGTTGACTTCAACGTTCCCATGAAGGAAGGCAAGA
>SVMQ01000166.1 GCA_015067375.1 Oscillospiraceae bacterium
AGCCGCGGCGCAGTACCTTCCTGACGGCGAGGAGCTGCTGGAGCGCATCGAGGATATGATAGCAGAGGGCGACGATATCGCAAGGCTGCTGTCAAAGCATATAGGCGACGATGGAAGCGAGGCGCGCGAGGAGCTGCTGTCCGACAAGGTCTCGGCGCTCAAGCACGCCAAGCGAAAATTCAACATGGATGCAGACCAGCTCGTGGACTATCTCGACGAGTGCAGGGGCGAGCTTATGGAGCTTGACGGCGCTGACGGAGAATTAGAGCGGCTGCAGGCTGAAAAGCACGAGCTTGGCGATGCGGTCAAGAAAGCAGGCGCGGAGCTTACCAAGCTACGCACAGAAGCAGCGCAGCGCCTTTCGGAGGAGATATGCGAGCAGCTCAGCTTCCTTGATATGCCAAATGTGCGCATCGTCATCGCGGTCAACAGCGATAAGGTCACGATAAACGGCATGGACGCGGTGGAGATGCTCATTTCAGCCAACGCAGGCGAGCAGCCCAAGCCTATCAACAAGATAGCGAGCGGCGGTGAGCTGTCGCGCATCATGCTCGCGATAAAGAGCGTGCTTGCGGACAATGACGATATCCCAACGCTGATATTCGACGAAGTAGATGCGGGTATCAGCGGCAGGGCGGCGCAGAAGGTCGGCATCAAGCTGGCACAGACCGCACAGAAGCGGCAGGTGCTTTGCATCACGCATCTGGCACAGATAGCGTCGCAGGCGGATTATCATCTTCTTATTGAAAAGAATACTGAGGACGGACGCACGTTTACGCGCATACAGCATCTTGACCACGACGGAAGAAAGGCGGAGCTTGCACGCATCATCGACGGTGACGGCAGCAGCGAGAGCAGTCTGCAGGCAGCAGAGGAGATGCTCAGCAGACACGGCGGATAAACAGGAATACAAGGGGGAATTTTTTATGAAAAAGACAGTACTATATTATATAATAATAGCAGCGGCAGTGCTTTGCACAGGCTGTTCGAATGATACGGGAGCACCTTCACAGGCAGCGACAGAGGTCACCACAGCTGCAACCACAGCGGTTACGGAAGCCTCTACGACCGCACAGACCACTACTCAGCAGACCGTCGCTTCCACATCCGCAACAGAGCAGACCACGACCGCGGAGGAGGCTGTACCGCAGCCGCCTGCAGAATCTAAGATGTCGTTTGAGCCGGGCGTGTGGACTATCAAAGTCGGAGGAGTGCCTAAGGGCTACTATATCACCGATGCAGACGCTCTCAGCGGCAGGACGCTCGAATTTGAGACAGGCACGGGAATAGGCTTTGAGTATATTATAGGAGTAAATGAGGTGTGGTTCAGCTTCGGTGAAGCGGATAATTACACACTTTACCCCGTTCTTGGCGGCGATCCCTCGATAGTGTTCCTTGAGCTGCCTGACGGCACAGAGATGGAGATGCGCTACGAGTCGGATATGGATCCCGAAGCGCTGGATTTCTACTCCAATATGCAGCTGTGCGAGCTTGCGCTGCAGTATTACACAGCACAGACAGGTTATACACCGTCCAGTGCGGCGGCCGAAACCAACGAAGATGGCACGGTCACGATACAGCTTTATGACAACCTTGGCGACCATAATTCCACCGCGGCATGGTATACTGTTGACCGATTTACGGCGACAGGCACGGATGATACCGCGGGCTGCGATGTTGCCCTCCTTAGCTGAAAAAATATACAACGGCTTCCCGGTGCGCGGAAGCCGTGTTGCTTTTTACGGAGCCTATCAGGAAAATATAGGGTGCTGAAATGGTTATTTTGTACATATAATGTGTTGAAAAAACATACTAAGAGGTAACACAGTAACAAAAAAATTGCACGGCGGACACAGAAAATGTAGTTTATTTTCAGTGATAACGTTTACAAATATGATATTTTGATTTTTCGTCACTTTCACCAAATCAAAAGTTACAACTTGGTAACAAAACGGTTACAAAAAAAATAAAATGTAAATCTAAGTTTGTTTGTCGTGACGGAAAACCGCTTGATTAAGCGAAATAAAGCTTTTGCTTGCTGTCAGGTTTAATTTTTAGGTTATTAAGTAAAAGTGTTGTAATAATGAACAATCAAACGATGCTGAAAACGATTTCCGCGATGATGTCAAAAAAAAGTTCAAAAAAAAGACTTGAAAATTGGTTTGTTTTATGATAAACTAACAATGAAATCAGGCGAAGTACGCTGTCATCCCGATAGCGGCCCCTGATCAATAACTAGTTCCATTCACGGAACAAAACCATTTATGGGAGGAAAAAACCTATGAAGAAAAGAGTATTAGCAGCGCTCCTCGCGTCTGCTACAATTCTGTCTGTAGTTGGCTGCGCTAAGGATGAGGGTACATCCGGCGATACATCCGGCGATGCTGCTACATCCGGCGACGCTGCTACATCCGGCGACGCTGCTACATCCGGCGACACTGCTACTTCCGACACACCTGCTGCTACTGTAACAGAGGCTGCTGACGGCGGTAAGGTTCTCAACATCTGGTGCTGGAATGACGAGTTCCAGCAGAGAGTTAAGAAGTTCTATCCCGGTTACACAGACAACGGCGATGGCACAGGCACAATCGATGGCGTTACAGTTAAGTGGACAAGCAACCCCAACGCTGATAACGGCTACCAGATCCCCCTCGACGCTGCTCTGAAGAACCAGGACAACGTTGCAGCTGACGAGAAGATCGATATCTTCCTCATCGAGGCTGACTACGCTGATAAGTACGTTAACTCTTCCTACTCTCTGCCCGTATCCGCTGTTGGTATCACAGACGCTGACACAGCTGAGATGTACTCCTACACAAAGGAGATCGCAACAGACGCTTCCGGCAACCTGAAGGCAGTTTCCTGGCAGGCAGCTCCCGGTCTGTTCGCTTACAAGCGCTCCATCGCTAAGGAAGTTCTGGGTACAGACGATCCTACAGCAGTACAGGAGTACGTAGCTAACTGGGATAAGTTCGACGAGACAGCTGCTAAGATGAAGGGTGCTGGCTACTTCATGCTCTCCGGTTATGATGATGCATACCGTACATTCTCCAACAACGTAGATGCTCCTTGGGTAAATGAGTCCAAGCAGATCATCATCGATCAGAACATCCTCCGTTGGGTAGAGCAGACCAAGACATACACAGACAACGGTTACAACAACAAGAACTCTCTGTGGTCTGAGGGTTGGGCTGCTGACCAGGGTCCCGACGGTAAGGTATTCGGCTTCTTCTACTCCACATGGGGTATCAACTTCACACTGCTCGGTAACGCAGGTGAGGCTGGCTTCGGTGACTGGGCAGTTTGCTACGGTCCTGAGACATACTACTGGGGCGGTACTTGGATCTGCGCTTCCTACCAGACAGATAACAAGACACTCGTTCACGACATCATGTACAACCTGACATGCAATGCAGATATCATGAAGTCCATCACAACTGATCCTGAGGTTCAGGACTACACCAACAACATGAAGGCTATGGACGAAGTTGCTACTTCTGACTTCAAGTCCGACTTCCTCGGTGGCCAGAACCACATCGCTCTCTTCACAGAGAACGCTAAGAAGATCGATATGTCCAACATCTCTCCCTACGATCAGGGTCTGAATGAGACATTCCAGGCTGCGTTCAAGGAGTACTTCGATGGTAAGATCGATTACGATACCGCTATCGAGAACTTCTACAACAACGCTATCGTTAAGTACCCCGCACTGTCCAGACCCTAATTGATCGTTTGATCTTTTACGGACTGTGATATTTTAATGGTCTGACTTAACATCTTCGGACTGCAGAGTAAAATCTGCAGTCCGGTATGTTAATGCCATTTTACAAAAGTAAATCGGTATTAACATACTGTGAGATCCGCTACTGAGGATCTCGGATGTTGAGGCAGCCGAGAAAAAGATGAAAGTGATGGTGATGAACCTGTGAGACGTAAGTCTATTAGCTATGCGAAATGGGGTTATATCTTCATAGCTCCTTTCTTTATCGTATATGCGATATTCCAGTTATGGCCGCTGGTTATAACTATTTATAACAGCTTCTTCCAGTTTTATGATGACGGTATCGTTGTTGCGGGCCCGAACTTCGTAGGTCTTGACAACTACACCGCGTTTATAACAGGCGAGTTGGGTGGAGCTTCAGTTTGGATACTTGTCGGAAATACGATCATTATGTGGATAATGGGCTTTGTTCCCCAGATCATTGTTTCTCTGCTCTTCGCTTATTGGTTCACAAATAAGCGTCTTGATCTTAAGTGCACAAGCGTGTTCAAGTCGATCATCTATATGCCTAACCTGATCATGGCTTCCGCTTTCTCACTTCTTATCTTCTCTCTGTTTGCAAATACACCTACAAGCTTTGGTAACTCTATCCTTATGGGTCTGAATATCACTAACACAAAGTTTGACTTCCTTGGTGATCCCTGGGCAGCTCGCGGACTGGTTGCACTCATGAACTTCATGATGTGGTTCGGTAACACGACCATCCTGCTGATGGCAGCTATGATGGGTGTTGACGAATCCCTTGTTGAAGCTGCTGATATCGACGGTTGCTCTCCCAACCAGATCTTCTGGAAGATCACAATGCCCCTGATCCGTCCTATTCTCGTATACGTTATGATCACTTCTCTCGTAGGTGGTCTGCAGATGTTCGACGTTCCTCAGGTTCTTTCCAGAGGTCTTGGTACTCCTTCTGTACCCGGTAACCCCTATGTATGTAAGACGCTGATCATGTTCCTGAACGATAACATCACCAGGACTAAGAACTACGGCGCTGCGGGTGCGATATCCGTTATCCTGTTTATTGTGTGTGCTGCTTTCAGTATGCTCGTATACTACTTCTTTACCGACAGAAACCTCGGCGGTGCAAAGTCCTTCGAGGGTAAGGATAAGAAGAGCAAGAAGAAAAAGGAGGCATAAACAATGGCTGGAAAATATGATGTTGTACATAATGAAAGAAAGTTCTGGCTCAACACAAGAAGAGTTGTTGCGTATGTTTTCCTCTCTATCATGTGTATCGTTTGCCTTTTCTTCTTCTATATCATGCTCGTAAACTGCACCAGAAGCCATGAGGCTATCCAGAGCAAGGGTTTCGTTATGGCACCCAGTGGTTTCTTCATTGAAAACTTCAAGGCAATCATGAACGATGATAACAACCCGCTTATCTACGGTCTCAGAAACAGCCTTATCGTTTCTGTTGGTACTGTTATCTGCTCTATCTACTTCTCGGCTATGACAGCTTACGGCGTTCACGTTTATGATTTTAAGGGCAGAAAGTTCGCTTTCAACTTCATCCTTATGATCATGACCATTCCTACACAGGTTACTGCGCTCGGCTTCTTCGATATGATGGTATCCTGGGATCTGCTAGACAGCTTTATCCCCCTCATCATTCCTGCAGTTGCTGCACCTACTGTATTCTTCTTCATGAAGCAATACATGGACAGCTCCCTGCCGCTGGATATCGTTGAGGCTGCTCGTATCGAC
>SVMQ01000167.1 GCA_015067375.1 Oscillospiraceae bacterium
TCTGTATAGCCTGCATGATAACTCCCCAGTCATGCTCCAGCACATACGAGGAGATAGGCTGTCTGTCCTGCGGCGGCTCGTCAAGCACGCTCATATCGCGGATGCCGCTCATCGCCATATTGAGCGTTCTTGGGATAGGCGTAGCGGAGAGCGTGAGGACATCTACGCCTGCAAAGGCTTCCTTGAACTTCTCCTTATGCGCAACGCCGAAACGCTGCTCCTCGTCGATTATCGCAAGACCGAGATCCTTGAATTTGATGTCATCCTGTATGATACGGTGCGTGCCGATAAGCAGGTCTACCCTGCCGCTCTTCAATCCGCGGAGTATCTCGCGCTGCTCTGCAGGCGACTTGTGGCGCGACAGCAGTGCGATGTTGACGGGAAACGCTTCCATACGCTTGCAGGCGGTCTGAAAATGCTGCCACGCAAGCACAGTGGTAGGAACCAGTATCGCGCACTGCTTTCCTGCCTCGATGCACTTGAATGCGGCTCTGAGCGCGACCTCTGTCTTACCGAAGCCGACATCACCGCAAAGAAGACGCTCCATCGGCACGGGCTTCTGCATATCCGCCTTTATCTCGTCGATGCAACGCAGCTGCGAGTCTGTTTCTATATAGCTGAAATGCGCCTCGAAATCCTCCTGCATGGAGTCATCCTCAGGGAACTCATAGCCCTTGCTTCTCATGCGCTTGGAATACAGCTCGATAAGCTCCGCCGCCATCTCCTTTGCGGCAGCCTTAGCCTTTGCTTTGGACTTCTGCCACTGCTCGGAATTCAGCTTGTTGAGCTTTACGGTCGAAGCGTCGCCTGTGCCGATATATCTCGACACAAGGTCAAGCTGCGTTACGGGAACGTGCAGCACATCCTTTCCTGCATAGCGGATGCGGATGTAGTCCTTGGCAACGCCCTGACTTTCTATCTTGCGAACGCCGTCGAAAACACCGATTCCGTGGGAATAATGCACCACAAGGTCGCCCACTGCGATATCGGCAAGAGAACGTATCTCCTCGCCTTTTTTCTTCTTGGGCGGACGTTTTCTTGCAGCATGGACAGCGGTGTGAGTAAACACGGCGAGCTTGTAATTAAGATACTCGATGCCTGCGGTGAGCGTGCCGTGAGTCACGATTATCTTCTTTTCAGCAGGCGCTTCGGGCGACGCGCTGTAAACTGCCGCAAAGCCGTCGTCGCAAAGGTCGTCGGTCAGCGTTTTGGCGCTCTTCTCGGTACCTGCATAAACTATGCACGCAAAGCCGCGCGACAGATAACCGCGCATCTCGTCCTCAAGCAGCTTGTACTCGCCGCTCCACGGAGAGGTCTGGATAGCGCCCTGAGAGTCTATGATGATGCCAAGCTTCAAGTCGCCGCCACGGATGAATGTATCGAAATAAACCGCCGCACGCGCTTCTATCTCAGCTTGCAGCTCACCCTTGGTCAGCATGAAACGGTCGATGCCCTTGCAGATGTGATGCTCCTCGACCAGTATCTTTATATCCTCCGCGTGCTGCAAAGCTACACTGCGATAGCCCTCGCGCACAGAAACATTCTCGCATACGAATACCGCATTTGCATAGTCGAATACCGTAGCTTCCTCAGCATAGCACAGCGGAAAATACTTGTCGTAGCTGTGAAGGTCAACGCCGCCGCGAAGCTTGCTTACATCGGCGCTCAGCTTTTCCCGTGCGCCCTCAGCGTGCTTTCCGCGAAGCTTCTTTGCCAGCGCTTCTATCCTGTCGCATAGCTGCTCGCTGCTGTCAAACAGTGTTTCAGACGCGGGCGAGATGCACACGCTGTCGAGCGATTCCGTCCTGCGCTGCGAGTCAGTATCAAACTGCGAGATACTGTCGATAGTATCGCCCCACAGCTCTATTCTGTAAGGAGTTGCGGCGCTGGGTGGGTACACGTCGATTATTCCGCCGCGCACCGAAAACTGACCTGCGCCCTCTATCATGTCACAGCGGCTGTAGCCTGCTGAGATAAGGCGCTGCAAAAGCTGCTCCTGTGGGATGTCGTCGCCCTCGGAGAGCGTGATGGTGCGCGTTTTAAGCTCCTCAGGGGGGATAGTCAGCTGTGCTGCCGCCTCAGCGGAGCATATAACACAGCCGCAGCGCCCCTCCAGCATAGCTGTGAGCGCGTAGATGCGCTTATGCTCATACTCGCGCGAAGCAGCCTCGTAATTGCCAAGAGCCAGCTCCTTTGCAGGGTACAGCAGCGCCTTTTCTTCGCCAAGCATCGCATTGATATCAAGGCACAGCTTCTGCGCCTCGCCCTCGCTCTCAGCAATAACAAGGGCAGGTAGCAGCTCCGTTTTTGATAACAAAGCCGCGATAAAATGCGCCTTGTGGATATGCGAAAGTCCCGTCACAAGGGCGGGCAGCGCGTTATGGTCGTCAAGGTACTTGCACAGGCGGATATATTCCCTGTTTTGCTCCGCCGCTTTCAGAAATAATTCCATCTTAACCTCTTATCAGGAGTTGAACTTGTTCATAGCTTCATTTATCTTATCCTGCACTATCAACTCTATGCACTGAGCGGCATTGTTCATACATTCGGTCAGCTTTTCGCCGTCCTCCTTCTTGAAATGCCCAAGCACCCAGTCTGCAAGGTTATAGTCGGGATGCGGCTTCGCGCCTACACCCATCTTGATGCGCGGAAAGGTGTCCTTGCCCGAAAGATAGATGATGTTCTTCATTCCGTTGTGGCCGCCGTCGCTGCCCTTTCTGCGGATGCGAAGATTTCCGGGCTCCAGCGAGATATCGTCATATACGATAAGCGTGCGCTCGGGCGGTATCTTATAGAAGCTCATCGCCTCTGTCACTGCCTCACCGCTCTTGTTCATGAATGTTGTAGGCTTCATGATAAGGCAGCGCTTTCCGCCTATCATAACGTCGCCTGTAAGCGACTTGAAGCGCACCTTTTTACAGCTTACGCCAAGCTTCTCGCACAACGTATCCACCGTCATAAAGCCGATATTGTGACGCGTGCTCTCATACTCCGTGCCTGGGTTTCCAAGACCTGCAATGATGTATTCCACCGCACCAGTCGGAGCAGGCGCGCGCCCTTCCTCAAGCTTTTTAAAAATATCAAAAACGGACATAATGCCTCCTTTATGCTGTACGCACAAAATCCACTCACGACATATATCGGGAGTGGTATTCTGTATTTATCGACCTTGTTATTTTAGCACATCTCAGAAGATTTGTCAATCATCGGCAGGTATATCTAACTCAGCATCGTGAAATTTGTCGAGAAACTCCTGTGCCGCGTCAGCTACGATCCCGTATGGATTATCCTCATACACTTCACAGTAGCCCCAGCCGAAATCCACCCACTCAAACCTGCCTGTATCATTGTTGAATACGAGCGTTATCTGCCCGATATTGATGTACAGCTCTCCAAGATAAGCACGATGAGCAAAATCGTTTCCGCCTGTCCATTCGCCGCTGAATGCATCCTCAAAGAAATCGCAGACATAGTCAGTATCATTGTGCTGAAGCGGTCTAAGCGTGTATTCAGCATATTTTCCGTCGCCGTTTGCATCAACGAGCCAGTCGGGGCGGTTTGCGTACTCCTTTACAAGCTCGGCAGGGCGATACTCCATGCAGCCGCGCACGCCCCAGCGCTCCTCACATACTATGCGAGAAAAAAAGCTGCGAAGCTCCGCGTGTACAGCAAAGCCAAGCCGCTGCTCAACAGCATTCCAGTCGATCTCCAAAGTATCAGCGGCAGCTGACTTCCAATCTGTTACAGTCATGTCATTCTCCTTTAATGTCGTGTTTGAAGGCTTTGACAAGTGAAACGTGGTCTGTTAATTCCGAAAAACCGTTCTTCCTGTAAAAAGCATAAGCAGGAACAGTACGCTCGGTCTGCAGGAAGATATGTGTCGCGCCGCGCTCTTCAGCGATACGCTGAGCTTCGGTCAGGAAAAACGAGCCAAGTCCCCTGCCCTGCCTGTCGGTCTTAATACAGAACTCTAGAATATAATACTCCGTACCCCTACACCAGTGCATGATGCTTCCAAGCGAAAGCCCGATAAGCTCGCCATCCTCATAAAGCCCGAGGGAGAGCGAATTTCGGTTGCCGATAAGGTCGGTGATATATGCGTGAAGCTGTTCGGCATCGCTCCAGTCATCATTCCACGGCTCTTTTGTGAAGATATCAGCAAACAGCGCCTTTATCTCCTCTATCATGCTGATATCAAGCTCTTTTATTACTGTCATGATCCACCCCGCTATCGTATCACAAGCCGTCCCACAGGTATCTCTCAAGGTCAACTGTATCATCGCAGACCTCTACACCGTCAGCGCGCAAAAGCTCTGCCTGCCTGTTTATGCCCCCGAAAACGAACGCTTCGGACAGCTTTCCCATTCGGTTTACAACGCGGTAGCACGGTATTCCGTCAGGGTCAGGATTGGAATGTAGCGCATAGCCGACTACCCTTGCCCAACGCGGATTTCCTGCAAGCATCGCTATCTGCCCGTAGGTCGCGACCTTACCGCGCGGTATCCTTCTTACCTGCTCGTATATCTTCTCGAATACCGACATCTATTCTCCTTTCACAGCCAAAAAACGGCAGACAAAGCCTGCCTGCCGTCATTTTTTAAGCCTTTGCGGACTTTTTGGACTTAGCCTTTTTGCCGCGCTCGATAACAGGCTCACCTGTACCCTCAACGCAATCAGCGGTGATAGTCACCTTGGTGATAGACTCGTCGCTGGGCGCTGTGAACATGATGTCGCGCAGTGTAGCCTCTACGATAGAACGCAGACCTCTTGCACCTGTCTTGCGCTCGATGGACTTCTTTGCGATAGCACGCTTTGCGTCGTCATCGAACTCAAGCTCGATATCATCAGCCTTGAACAGGTACTTATACTGCTTGATAAGAGCGTTCTTCGGCTCGTCAAGGATGCGCACGAGTGCTTCCTCATCGAGATCGTCAAGCACTGTAACAACAGGCAGACGTCCGATAAGCTCAGGGATGATACCGAACTTTACAAGATCCTCCTGACTTACCTTGTGGAGCATAGCGGAGCTTTCCTTGTCCTTCTTGGAATTTACCTCCGCGCCGAAGCCCATAGAAGAGGACGAAACACGCGAAGAGATCATCTTTTCAAGACCCTCAAACGCACCGCCGCAGATGAACAGGATGTTCTTGGTGTCGATCTGGATGAACTCCTGATGGGGATGCTTTCTGCCGCCCTGAGGAGGTACGTTGGACACTGTTCCCTCAACGATCTTCAGCAGAGCCTGCTGTACGCCCTCGCCGCTTACGTCGCGGGTAATAGATGTATTCTCGCTGCGGCGCGAGATCTTGTCTATCTCATCAATATAAATGATACCGCGCTCTGCAGCCTCAATGTTGTAGTCAGCTGCCTGAACAAGTCGAAGCAGCACGTTCTCAACGTCCTCACCGACATAGCCTGCCTGCGTCAGTGTTGTTGCGTCAGCAATAGCAA
>SVMQ01000168.1 GCA_015067375.1 Oscillospiraceae bacterium
CTTATTGATGAGCTTGCCACCCTCAGGCGTCTGGAAATCACCCGTGCATATCACCTTGGAATTCTGCGTGATACTGGTTCTGCCGTAGTTTATGTAGATACCCGTCTTGTAGATGTTCACCGTACCCGAGTAAAGCGTTTCTGCATCATGGCGATTGATGAACTCGCCCATTATATTGAACACCGAGCTGACTGTACCCTTTATCGTACCATAGTTCTCAAATGCCGAGCCTTTGTAGAACTGCACTTTACCCGATGAGGTAAGCGTAGCCTTTGGCTCAATGACCATGCTACCCTTAACTCTGAAAGTCTTTTCTTTGTATATCAGCACGGTTGACCCCGGAGTAACGACAAGCTTGCTTCCCTCAGGAACGGTCTGTATCTTTGTTATCTTAACAGTACCTTCCACATAGTAGTTCTTGCCCTGCTCCATTTCGGTCTTGCCGTTCCATCTGATGTAATCTGTCAGGTCTATCGGCGTGTAGTCGATATCCGAAAGATCAACGCCGCTGCTCTCAGCACCGTCACCCTCGTCGATCACACCCGTTTCAGGCTTTTTGCCCGAATCAATAACAGCAGTTTCAGGCTTCTCTGTAGTATCTATGACAGCCGTTTCACTGCTTTCCGCAAATGCGGACGCGGTTCCGCCGAACACAAGCACGGCGGTCAGCAATAATGCTGTAATTTTTTTCAGTATTTTCATTTTTCACACTCCGTCAAAGTATAACGTTTGGCAGCCATGTGCCCCCTACCTTCCTATTGTCGCATATTTTTCCTTGTTTGTCAAATGTTTTTGCGATATTTTCCAAGGTAATTAGTGGTTATCCGCTATATTTGTGCAGTATCACAACACTTTTAATAAAAAACATCCGCCCTTTAACAGAGCGGATGTAAATATTATTTGTATCTTGCCGTGTCGATACGGTTGAGCGCACGCTTGAGCTTTGCTTCAGCCATTCTGATCTGTCTGTCGCTTTCGCCCTTCTTGATGCGAGCCTCTGCCCTATCTTTAGCAGCCTCTGCACGCGTTACGTCGATCTCGTCTGCCCATTCGCAGGAATCGACCAGTACAACGGTCTTTTCGCGGTTGACCTTGATGATACCGCCTGAGGTCGCTGCATGACGGAACTTGCCGTCGATCATTACGCGCATCTGTCCGATACCGAGTGCTGCACAGTACGGCTCGTGCCCGTTGAGTATACCAACGTCGCCGACAGTCGTGCGGACGATGATCTGCTCGGTCTCGCCATCGAAGAACTTCTTTTCGGGCGTGATAATCTCTAACTTAAACGGAGTCATCAGACCTCACCCTTTCTTAGCCCTTCTTTGCCTTTTCTACTGCCTCATCGATAGTGCCCACAAACAGGAATGCGGACTCGGGCAGGTCGTCGTGCTTGCCCTCGATGATCTCCTTGAAGCCGCGAATAGTTTCCTTGATGGGAACATACTTACCCTCCATGCCTGTAAACTGCTCTGCAACAGAGAACGGCTGGGACAGGAAACGCTGGATCTTTCTTGCACGGGATACGGTCAGCTTATCCTCATCGGAAAGCTCATCCATACCAAGGATAGCAATGATATCCTGCAGCTCGTTATAGCGCTGGAGGATAGACTGCACGCCACGGGCAACCTCGTAATGCTCCTGACCAACGATCTCGGGGGTCAGTATTCTGGAGGTGGACTCCAGAGGATCAACCGCAGGATAGATACCCATGGACGCAATGTTTCTGGAGAGTACGGTAGTAGCGTCCAGATGTGCGAATGTTGTGGCAGGAGCAGGGTCAGTAAGGTCATCCGCAGGAACGTAAACAGCCTGTACGGATGTGATAGAACCCTTCTTTGTGGATGTGATACGCTCCTGAAGCGCACCCATCTCGGTAGACAGCGTGGGCTGATAACCTACCGCGGAGGGCATACGGCCCAGCAGAGCCGAAACCTCGGAACCTGCCTGTGTGAAACGGAAGATGTTGTCGATGAAGAGCAGCACGTCCTGACCTTCCTTATCACGGAAATACTCCGCCATAGTCAGACCCGAAAGGGCAACTCTCATTCTTGCTCCCGGCGGCTCGTTCATCTGACCGTATACGAGAGCTGTCTTGTTGATAACGCCCGACTCGGTCATCTCGAGGTAAAGGTCGTTACCCTCACGGGTACGCTCACCTACACCTGTAAATACAGAGATACCGCCGTGCTGCTTTGCGACGTTGTTGATAAGCTCCATGATGAGGACTGTCTTACCAACGCCCGCGCCGCCGAACAGACCGATCTTACCACCCTTGAGGTAGGGCGCGATAAGGTCAACGACCTTGATACCTGTTTCAAGTACCTCGTTAGATGCTTCCTGCTCCTCGAAAGTAGGTGCAGGACGGTGGATCTCCCACTTCTCCGCTGTCTCGGGCTGAGGCTTGTTGTCAACCGCGTCGCCGAGAAGGTTGAAGATACGTCCAAGCGTTTCGTTACCTACGGGAACCTTGATAGAAGCACCTGTATCAACTGCCTGCATTCCTCTTACAAGACCGTCAGTCGCACCCATCGCGATACAGCGTACCGTATCGTCACCAATGTGCTGTGCGACCTCAACAACGAGCTTTGTGCCGTTGTTGTCGATCTCAATAGCATTAAGCAGGTCGGGCAGGCTGTCAGCAGGGAACTTGATATCAAGCACCGCACCGATAACCTGAACAATCGTGCCTATGTTCTGATTTGTCATTTTCTAACTTTTCCTTTCCGTTAGTTGGAAATGCTGATTATCGCCGCTGCAAAGCGTTATTCAAGCGCATTTGCACCCGAAACGATCTCGGTCAGCTCCTGTGTGATGCTTGCCTGTCTTGCTCTGTTGTAAAGCAGCGACAGGTCAGCGATCATTGTGTCTGCATTATCTGTTGCGGATTCCATGGCTGTTCTGCGCGCGCCTTGCTCAGAGGCATAAGCCTCAACGATAGCGCACTGCAGAAGGCTTGCTGTGAAGCGCGGTACGATACGGTCAAAGACCGCCTCGGGCGAGGGGTCATAGCACATCGTGCCGTAGTTATCCAGCTTCTGCGTCTTCATGGGAAGCACAGCCATCTGCTGCGGCTCCTGCGTCAGCGAGGATACAAATGTCGTGTAGAAGAGCTGAACATCGTCCACCTCTCCTTTTTTGAACATTTCAAGTGCGATATTTGCAATATCCTGCGCTGTAGACTGCTTGATATCCTCCGCCACATCTGCGAAGGAGCCTACCAGCTCATAGCCGCGTTTTGAGAAATATTCGATCGACTTTTTGCCGATTGCGATTATCTTGGGCTTATCAGCGTCGCCAGCGTGTGCGGCTGCGGCAAGCTTGAGCAGGTTGGAGTTGTATCCGCCCGCAAGACCTCTGTCACCAGCAATTACGATAAAGAGCCTGTTCTTCACATCCCTTTTCTGCGTATAAACGGTAGAGAAGTCGGTGTTTGCCGAGGCTATCTCGCACATGGAGCGATACAGCTCGTAGAAGTAGGGGCGCCCCTGCTCTGCGCGCTGCTTCGCCTTACGGAGCTTGCTGGAAGCAACCAGCTCCATCGCCTTTGTTATCTGTCTGGTCGAGCCTACAGACTTTATACGGCGCTTGATATCCTTCATATTTCCGCTTGCTATGATATATCACCTCCATATATTGGATTGGTGCGGTAAAGCTTAGTTCTGGATATTATCCTCAGTTGTGATATACTTTACCTTTTTTTCGATATACAGCCATCCCACTGCGAGAGCGGTAACGACTGCGATTGTTGTTGCAACTATGCTCAATACAAAAGAAGCGTGTTTCATTTGCTTACTCCTTTCGGCATCAGCCTGCGTAAGAAGCCGCGAAGCTTGTGAGAACTTCCTTTACTGTCTCTTCGATCTCAGGCGACATCACCTTTTCATTCTTGATGCTGTCGAGTATCTCAGGCTTGTTGTTTCTGATGTGTGCGATAAGATCCTTCTGGTACTGCTTGATCTGCTCTATCTCGATGGAAGCAAGGTAGTTGTTGATTACCGCATAGATAATTACGACCTGCTCCTCAACTGCGAGAGGCGAGTTCTGATCCTGCTTGAGCACCTCAACGATACGCTCGCCCTTTGCAAGACGGCTCTTTGTATCAGCGTCAAGGTCGGAACCGAACTGTGCGAAGGACTGCAGCTCTCTGTACTGAGAGTAGTCCAGCTTAAGTGTACCCGAAACCTTCTTCATTGCCTTGATCTGCGCGTTACCGCCTACACGGGATACCGAGATACCGGGGTTAACGGCAGGACGAACACCTGCGTTGAACAGCTCAGTTTCAAGGTAGATCTGGCCATCGGTGATGGAGATAACGTTTGTAGGAATATATGCGGAAACGTCGCCTGCCTGTGTTTCGATGATAGGAAGCGCAGTCAGCGAGCCGCCGCCGTAGTTTGCATTAAGACGTGCTGCTCGCTCCAGCAGTCTGGAGTGCAGATAGAATACGTCGCCGGGGAACGCCTCACGTCCCGGGGGTCTTTTCAGCAGCAGGGAGAGCGTTCTGTAAGCGACAGCGTGCTTGGACAGATCGTCGTATACTACGAGAACATCCTTGCCCTTGTCCATGAAGTACTCACCCATGGTGCAGCCCGAGTAGGGAGCGATATACTGCAGCGGAGCAAGCTCCGAAGCGGTTGCGGAAACAACGATAGTATAATCCAGTGCGTTGTTTGCACGCAGTGTTTCAACCACGCCTGCAACGGTAGAGTTCTTCTGACCGATAGCGACATAGATGCAGATAACATCCTTGTCGTGCTGGTTGATGATGGTGTCGATAGCGATAGCAGTCTTACCTGTCTGTCTGTCGCCGATGATCAGCTCACGCTGACCTCTGCCTATCGGGATCATGCTGTCGATAGCCTTGATACCTGTCTGAAGAGGTACGTTTACAGGCTCTCTTGTGATGATACCGGAAGCGATCTTTTCAATGGGACGGATCTCCTTTGTAAGGATGGGTCCCTTGCCGTCAATGGGCTGTCCCAGTGCATTTACAACGCGGCCGAGCATCTCGTCGCCAACAGGCACGGATACGATATTGCCTGTGCGCTTTACGGTGTCGCCCTCTCTGATGCCTGCATCAGAGCCGAGCATTACAGCGCCGACAAAGTCCTGCTCAAGGTTGAGCGCCATGCACTGTACGCCGTTCTCAAACTCGAGAAGCTCATTTATCATGCACTTTTCAAGTCCGTGGATACGCACGATACCGTCGCCGACCGTTACGACTGTACCGATGTCGCCGAGCTGGATCTTCGCGTTGTAGTTCTTGATACGGTCCTTGATAAGGCCCGTTATTTCATCGGGGCGTAAATCCATTACTACATCCCTTTCTTATTAGTTTTTGTTATGCGATCACCGAGCCAAGCTCGTTCTTTATCGCATTGAGTCTTGCTCTGACGCTGCCGTCATAGCGTGTGCTGCCGTAGTCAGATCGG
>SVMQ01000169.1 GCA_015067375.1 Oscillospiraceae bacterium
TCATCGAGGGTCTTGCCTGTCTTATCTGCGATGATCTTTGCCAGAGCCTCTCTCGTCTCATTGAGCTTGTCAAGCTCATGCTGTATCTCGTGAGGCTTTCTGCCGCCGATATCGTTGTGGCTGTACGAGGGATCATGTATCATCAGGCGGGTGTGAGGAAGCATCTGACGCTTCCCTCCTGCAAGGAAAAGTATCGCTCCCATGCTTGCCGCTGTGCCGATGCAGACCGTTCTGACAGGTGCCTTCATCATGCTTATATAGTCGTACACTGCAAGACCGCTGATGACCTCGCCCCCGGAGCTGTTGATGTAGATGGTGATCTCGCGGTCGCTGTCCTGACGCTCCAGATACATGAGCTGCTTTAACAGCTCATTTGATGTATGGGCGTCCACTCCGTCAACAAGGAATATCTCCCTCCCTGTGAGGAGTTCATCCTCGATGGTTACCACTTCGAATCCGCGTACTGTTTCCTTGATAATGTTAGCCATGTTCATCCTCCTTTATTACATAGACCTTTCAATACTCGTCTGCGCCTGCTTTATCTTTTCAAAGGTGATCGCATTGCGCCTTATCTGTGCCAGATCAAACTGCTTCGGATACGCAGGCTGGATACGGTGTAACAGCAGACTATCTACCATTTCATAGGCGGTGTACATCTGCTTCGCGTATTCATCGATATCCTGCATTGCATTCCAGGAGATGTTCATTGCGTCCAGAGCCTTCCCGATAAACGCCCCCACAGTCAGAGTATCAGTCACCTCTATATTGACCTTATCTGCTATCGTACAGAGACTTTTATACTCCAAAAAACCGTCTGAGCAGCCAGCCTGTGATGTGATAAACTCCACATAGGCCTTGACGCTGACCGCGAAGAACAACTTTACCCATGTGCAGGTGCGGGATGCCAACGAAAGCGCCTTGGCTATGGTATACACATAGAACAGACGGCACACTGCATCACTTTGCTCTCTGGAATTTGCCATGCGCGTGAGTCCTTTGGAATCATATTTCCAGTAATCGAACCGTATCGAATCCATTACACACAGCATCTCGATGTAGCTGAGATCGTTAAGATAGCTTGTCGGGATATCCAGCATCTGCATGCCGACATCGAAACACTCAAGGCAGTTGTAATTGCAGTGATCGTTCAGCTCCCTCAGCGTCAGCCGAGTGAGATGCTCCATGATCTCGCGGATATCCTCCGCTCTGTCGATGTACCCTTTTTCGGAACAGTATGTCGCTTCTTTAAGACCTATTGCCATAAGTACCATCTCCTTTCATCACAAAACGCAGGAACGGATAAACTCATGCCTGTCACAGTTTTTTCTCTCCTGCGAAGGTAACCTGAACGTTGGCGTTGCCACGACAGTATTCAGCCGCTGTCGGTCGCTGTTGTCAAACTCTACGCCCTGACAACCGGGCGCCTGAAGGAATAATGCGAGAACTAAGGCCTTTGCCTGTCCTCATGAACTTAGTATACACCCCTGCTTTTTGCGTTCCGCAAAAACTGCGGAAATGTCCGATCTGAATAAAATGCAGCAGGACACACGACCTGCGCCCTGCTGCAACAGGAAGAAGTCGTACTTGCTTTTATCCCTCCAGCTTAGCCATAGGGTCGAACATTTTGCCATCCACATAGCCTTTGGAAGAGTATGCGGAGCTTCCGTATACTTTGCTTCCGTCGCTGCCACCTAAAACCTGAGGTTCACCCATATACCTTGATGCCTCCAGCACAGGATCAGATGGTACAAGTACCAGTGAATACTCATTGTGCAGCCTATCCTGCTCTTCGAAAGAATCATGCAAGCCTTTAACAAAGCCATATCCATAAGCATTACACAGCTCCCTTATATCAGTTGTGCATCTTGTCAGGGAACCTATTCTGCGGATATTATCACATTCGTCGAACACAAATTCGCAGGCATACAAGAATACCTGCTTGCATACGGCGAAATCATCCTCCAACCCGATAAAACCGATCCAGCGGCGTTTTCCGCCTATTCGGCGTTGTATAAAGGGTGTGCAGCAATAACGCTTTGCGATCTCTGTTGCAAGCTGTGTTATCCATCCGTTTGTCATAGCGGTGCAGCTAACTCCGACCAGCTCATCCACAACGGACGCATCTTTCTTGCTTTCGAGGTCATATTCCTCCAGCTTGTACTTTGCCATAAGCTCCCTTGCTTTCAGCAGCGCGGCTCTCGCCTCGTTCTCATTAGGACTGGTCGCAAGCGCCAGCAGTTTTTTGATCTTGTCTTTGATATCAACCATCTTCTTATCCTCCATGTCGTTTGTATGCACTAGGTTCAGTGGCATTTGCCTGTTCTCATGTTTTTATTATACACCCCGCGTTTTCTTTTCCGCAAAAACTGCGTAAATTCATGTTTCCCTGCGAAGCAGCTGTTTTTTGACGCAAAAAAGGGACACGTCTTGCCGTGTCCCTGAAAGATATTCAAAAAAATATAAATGATTATACTCTTCCCATGTGTGCCAAATGCTTATCTCTTTCCTGCTGCCATTTTGTATGGGCAGACATCTCCATGCTGTTGTATTTCTCGATTATCCTGCTATGCACATCAGCCTTTTTCGTTTCCCAGAAATAATTTGCGAAGATACCATCGACTCCGTCCGGAAGTTCATAGTTCTGACTGCCATAGTTTTCGGTGAAGCTGTGGTCAACTATGCCTTTTTTGAACTCCTCAAACGCTTCGTCCACATCATCATACAGTTCGGATATCATAGTTATCGAAAGCTCGCCGTATTCGGATATCTCATCCAGCAGCTCGCTGAAATATATGATACAGATACGACAGCTCTTGTCGGTCTGCTTGTCCTCGGGCAGCAGATCGTTTCCTATTACTATTACACCTGCGCCCGAAACGGCATCATAATACAGCGGAACGAATGCGTTGCTGCGTTCCTCGCGGTCGAGTACCGCTATCATATCTCTGCATTTGAGGATATATTCATCCGTCAGCGCTGTCCTAAATGCGGGCGGATCGGCTTCATCCTTCAGGCTGAATATATAATATCTTGCCCACAGGTCGAGGTCGTCGATGTAGCCGTCTTTCTCTTTTATGTATCTCTCAGCGGTCTTTGTGAAGCCGATATCCTCCGTATCTTTTTTGCTTTTGCGCGTCCTGTAGCCCATGTTATAGAAAAAATCGCTGATACAGCCGATAATAAACTCGTTTTCATAGGCATGCTGCGCTTTGCTCATAAGCTCGGGGATGAATGGGTCATACTTCTGGCTACCCTTTGTTCCTGCAAGTTCCTTGAATCGGGTGATATACTCCGCCTCGGTCAGCAGACCGTTTTTATACGCGAAATATGCGGAACGCAGCAGCACATATTTGTCACGCTTTTTTCTTGCGGAGTATTCTGCGAGGGATTCAGCGCTTTCAGCGACTCTTTCCGCCTGGGCGTCCTTTTTGGCTTTGAGATACTGATAAAAGAAGCTCTCGTCCTTTTTTTCGGAAGGCAGCTGTGAATAATCGTTCCAGAGGCGCTTATACAGATCGCTGCGATTGGTTATCATGCTTATCATTACTTACACCTTGCCTTTCTTATCTCCGAACTGATGATGTTGCGATAGCGCTCGGTGCGATAGGTTATCATGCCGTATCTTTCATCCAGTGAAAATGCCGACAGACCATGCTCGTATAAAAAAACATCTATCATCTTCTCGATATCGTCTCTCATTTTTGTGTGGTTTATCGTAAAATAGAGTTCTCTGTAACGCATATATCTTGCGATGAATTTTTCAGGGTCAACAACAGTGCTTTTCCATGAGTTGTGGCTGGCGGTCACCTTTTCCCATTCTTCCTGTTCGTGGTCAGATATCTGCTCCTCGTATTCATCGTGGATACCGTAAAAACGGTTGAAAAGCTCCTCGTCTGTCAGGGGTGGCGCCTGGAAGAGCTGTTCTCTTGCGAACTGCTTTTCATAGTCATCGCCATCATCTTCGTCATCAGGATCGTCGTATACTTCCATTGAGCGCTGTTTCTCGCGCATTTCTGTCACGATCTCTGCTTCCTCATCGCTAAACACATTCATGATGTTTGAATCTGTCAGTATCTCGTAGGAAACATCGCAGCACCTGAAAAAGCCTGTGTCACCCGTAGCGACAGGATATCCCAGCTGCTCGATGTACAAAAGCTCGCTGCGGTCTCTGTATGTGAAGCTGTGATTCAGTATATCAAGGATATCAGAAAATGTGGTGACACGCTCCACTTCGGTATGTTGCAGGATATCTACATATTTCATGTATGCCACACCCTGTATCGTGCAGTAAAGAAAGCACTCATACAATTCCCGTGTTTCATCTGACAGCTTATAAAGCAGATGGCTGTATAGCTGCTGATTATAGTTTATCAGTCCCTCTATCAGGGCGGATATAAGGACGTCTATCCTTTCGTCAGAGATATTTCCGTCCCCGTCGCTGATGTAGGCTGCAAGTTCGGTATTTCTTCCTGTCACGATATTGCTTATCTCTTTCAGGCGCTCGTTGAATGTTTCAAGTCTGAAATCCATAAAATCTGCGGTCTCTTTGGTAAGTTTCATGTGCTACTCTCCTATTCCGTAAAATTTGCGGTTGCCGATTTGATTATATCATAATATACGAAAGATTGCAATAGAATAAAAAAGTGTTATGTATCCAATAATCATTTGAAAATTGTCGAAACAATGAATATATTCCCGTACTGCGGTAACAATATCTGTGCAGACATAAAAACAACTTTTTCTACGAAAGGAATTGTGATATATGAAAGCTACAGGAATCGTCCGCAGGATAGACGACCTCGGACGTATCGTTATCCCTAAGGAGATACGCAGAACTATGCGCATCCGCGAGGGCGACCCTCTTGAGATCTACACCAGCCCCGACGGCGAGGTCATCTTCCGCAAGTACTCCCCTGTTGGCGAGATATCGGGAACAGCGTCACAATACGCTGATGTACTGTCAAAGGTGGGCGGCTGTCCTGCCGTGATCTGCGACCGCGATCACGTTATTGCTGTTTCGGGAATGTCCAAGAAAGAGGTCATCGAACGTCGCGTTTCGGGATCGCTTGAAGATCTTATAGAACAGCGCAAAACACACATCTACAAAAGCCGTGAGGATAAGCAGCTCAATCCTATCGAGGGCATCGATCGATATGCGATAGCGTGCGCACCCATTTTGTCACAGGGTGATGTCAATGGAGCGGTCATCATGCTCGCAGGCGACAACAACGAATTTGCAACAGGTGAACAGAGCGCACTGGTACAGGCTGCCGCAATGTATTTCGGCAAACAGATGGAAGAATAACCTATATCCCTGCGTTTTCTGCGCAGGGATATTTCATTCTATCAAAAAAATGCTTGACAAAACAACAGAATAGTAGTATAATATTAAAGTATTCTAAGCCGCTGTGGTGGAATAGGCAGACACAAGGGAC
>SVMQ01000170.1 GCA_015067375.1 Oscillospiraceae bacterium
TCGTCAGCCTGAACAAGAATGGCAAGCTTTGAATAGCGTTCTTCCCATGCAGTGTGGACCAGCTCGATATTTCCGCCGAACTGAGTCTGGAACATCTCAAGCGACACGGGAACAGGATTGCCCTCTGTGGGATTTATGTCCCATGAGGAAAGAAACTTTACAGTACCGTTTTCAAGCTTCTTGGCGCCGATGTCGATCTCTGCGACCTTGGAAGCGTCCTCCTCGTTCATGGTAGCCTTAGTTGTGGAGGCGGTAGTAACAGGTGCGCTTGATGTTCCGCTTGGAGCAGTGCTTACAGCAGGGGTGTCTTCGCACGCGGTAATAGTCAGAACACTGGCGATTGCGAGTACCGCAGATGTGATCTTCTTAAATGTTTTCATATCGTAAACCGTCCTTTCAGTTGTTGTCGTTTGCTGTAATCACATGATACACCAAACGGCGCCTTGGAAATAACATAATCATGCTCTTTATATCACATTTTTAACCCAATTGAGCATCTCTGCATTTTGGGTTAAAATCGTGATAAAAACATCATTTTTATGATATAAGCAAGACGTTTTTTCTGCTATCATGTAATCACAGAAAGGATACGGCGTTATCCGAAAAAACGAACGAAAGGATCTTACATTATGAAACTCAGAAAGCTTATAACAGGCATCGCAGCTTCCGCATGTGCTGCAGCAGTTCTCGCAGTTGGCGCTTCCGCTTATGATCTGAATACCGATCTCAACATTTTCTGGAGCGCGAACATAACAGTACCCGGAACTGAATTTATCGGCGTTCAGGACGGCGCGTATGTTACCATCACTTACACTGTGGATCAGTCTCTTGCAGATATGGAAGGTCATAACTACTGGTGCATTAAGCCCATGATCAATGACGCCGGCTGGCCCTTGGTTGATGGTATCACAGAGCTTACTACCTCTGAGGCAGGCGACTCATACGTTATTGATCCAGATACTACCTCCATCACATTCACTATCCCCGAGGCTCATGCTGAGCACGTTGAGATCGCAGGTCTTGCGTTTATGGGACATGGTATCAAATTGGAAACACTGACTGTTTCTAATGAAGCTCCCGCTGACGACGCAGGCGATACATCTGCTCCCACAGAAGACAATAAGGGAAATCCCGATACAGGCGTTGAGGGCGTTGCAGCAGCCGCTGCTGCTGCAACTGTTGCCGCAGGTGCTTTGATAATTAGTAGAAAAAGAAAGTAATCAATAAGCTTCATGGAAACTCCTAATAAAATAACCTAAGAGATACCCCCGAACAGTAAGTTCGGGGGCGTTTCTGTATAAAAATCAACAAAATACATCAGGCTTTCGGGTTCGGAAAAATCGCTCCCTGAAGCTTTTGGGAGTGTAGCCAGTGTGCTTTCTGAACACCTGAATAAAATGGCTTTCGGAGCTGAAACAGAGATAATCCGATATCTCAAGACAAGAATATTCAGAGAACTTCAGCATGTTTTCGGCGGCTTCTATGCGTTTTTTGGTGATGTAAGCCGAAACGGTCATTCCGACCTCTTTATGGAATAGCTTTGAAAGATATGCAGGACTTAACGCCGTTATCTCAGCAAGCTTTTCAAGAGAAATCTTTGTGTGAAGATTGTCGTAGATGTAATCAAGGCAGACTGTGACAGATCTCGGGTAGCGGTTCTGCTTGCGAATAAGCTGCATACGCTGCGCGTAGTCGTCCACCACTTCGCGGTGCAGAAGATTTATCTCGTCCTCTGTGCGGCATTTGTCGATGCTGCGTATGTATATATCACTGAGATTATATGCCGCTTCCATCTCCATGCCGCCCTCTATGCAATATCGCGTTATAAATGCCACAGTGATCGTAAGGTGATATTTAAGATTTCGCAGGCTGTCGTCACTGAGCTTGCCCATATCCTCGCTGTTGAAAGGCTTGAAAAGGCGCTTGGCTTCCTCGGGATCGCCGTCTTTTATGCTCTGAAAAAACGCCATCTCCCGCTCGTATGATAAATGTGAAACATTGTATTCTCTATTCAGAAATTCCACATGAGAAAGCTTTTTTTGTATGTCCATATCATCACCTCAAAGTTTATTTTACTATATTTTCTCAGGAAAAGCAACTTAAATATGGCAAAGCTTCAAAATTCACATAGAGTCTGCGGCTAAAAAGCCGCAGACTGTCCTGCTTTTTATTCGAACGGTGTAAATCTAACCCATTCGTATTCTGCTGTAAGCGGCATACTTGTATCGTCAAAGGCGTTCAGCCAACCGTCAACACCCTTGCCGCACCAAGCGTTCATCATGATCTTGCTTTCGGTGACAGGGATATTTTCCGTGGCGGTGTACACTTCTTCGCCGTCAACATACCATACGATCTTGTCCTCGTGCCATTCGAATGCGTAGGTGTGAAAATCCTCTGCTGCGTCAAATCCAAGCTCATGTATATACTCATGATTTCCGCGGCTGTCGGTGAAGTAATTAAACTGTACTATTGTGGTATCCTTTCCGAGAAATTCAATATCTATCTCGTCCCAGGGATTGTTATCGGAGGGGCCTGTGTAGGTGAAGAACGAGGATACAACTCCGTCATTTTTTATCGGCTTCATGCTGACTTCATATCTTCCGTAGCCGTAGAATTCGCGGCTTCTGAACTCGCCGCCTGCATACGGTATTCCGACTGTCGGTGTGATATCGTTGTTAATGATAAGCTGCATCTTGCCATCATCAAAGGTAACGTTGCGCTTGCGCCATGTTACATTGAACATACTTCCGTTAGTCCAGCCGTCGGCACATTCCCAGCCCTCGGGCATACCGTCAGCAAACTGCGCATAGGCGTGTCCTTCCGGTATGGATTGCACGGGAGCTTCTTCAGGAACAGAAGCTGTTGTGGCTTCCGTAGAGCTTGTGTCAGCAGTGGAAGCTGAAGTCTGCTGCTCTGAAACAGACGTGGTCGCATTGTTTGCACAGCCTGTAAGAAGAGCTGCCGCTATTAATAATGATAAGGTCTTATTGAAATATTTCATAGTTTTCTCCTCCACTTTGTGTTGCTTTGTTGATATGATTTTATCATTTATATCACTTTTGTGATATCAGAATTATGCTGTTTATATCACGAAATTGCTATAAAATGTTAATACAATACTGCAAAATTGTGATATAAAGAGCGTGATTTTGATATGCGGTTTTCGCAATATGTGTTATGATATCATCAACAAATAAAACAGAAAGGTTGAATGAATATGTTAAAGAACAAAGGTTTTTATAAAGGTGTTGATCTTGGCGGCTGGTTTTCCCAGTGCGATTACAGCAAGGACAGGTTGGACAATTTTGTCACGGAGCAGGATCTTGCAACGATCGCATCATGGGGACTTGACCATGTGCGCATACCCGTTGATTACAATGTGTTTGAAAACGAGGACGGCACATATAAAGAAGATGGTTTTCAGCGTATAGACAAGGTAATTGAGCAGTGCAAAAAGCATGGGCTGCGCATAGTGCTTGATCTCCACAAGACCGCAGGCTTCTCTTTTGATAACTACGGCGAGAATGAGAGCGGCTTTTTTGAAAGCGAGGAGCTTCAGGAGCGCTTTTATCGTCTGTGGGAGCAGTTTGCTGAGCGGTACGGTAAATTCAGTGACACGGTGGCTTTTGAACTGCTTAACGAAGTTACCGACAAGGGCTTCATTGACGCTTGGAACAGGATATCGAACGAGTGTATACGTCGCATAAGACAGTATGCTCCCGACAGTATAATCTTGGTCGGAAGCTACTGGAACAACAGCGTTACAGCAGTAGCAGACCTTGCGAAGCCTTATGATGATAAGGTAGTGTATAACTTCCACTGCTATGACCCGCTGAAATTCACGCATCAAGGCGCTTACTGGACTGAGGCAATAAATAAAGATGAGCGCTTTACTTTTGAGGAAAGCAATATCACCGCCGAATACTTTGAGGAGCTGTTCAAACCTGCGTTGGAAGCCGCAAAGCTCAATAACACCTCTCTCTACTGCGGTGAATATGGTGTTATCAGCTGTGTTTCTCCTGAGGATACTTTGAAATGGTATAAATGCATTAACAGCGTATTTGAAAAATACGGTATTGCCCGTAGCGCATGGAACTATAAGCAGATGGATTTCGGTATCTCGGACAGCCGGCTTGATGATGTTCGCGATGAGCTTTTGAAATATCTTTAAAATGTTGTCCTTGCATATCTTCCAATAATCAAGGAGAAACGGCGCTTTTAACGGCTATCGGCTAAATAATGGCAATATGAGTGTCGGTTTTGTATTTTTGCTATTGTATTTTTGCAAATACACTAACCCCGCTACGGAAATATCGCGGCGGGGGTGTTTAATGCTTGTAAATCATTCTGTAGAGCCGTTTAGAGCAAAATAAAAGAACTAAACAATTGTTTGTTCCGTACAGGTATGGTACGCGACGATATCGTTCATCTTCCGCTGTATACGGTATGTTTGGTCCGCTTGGCAATGCTGGCGGAGAGCGTCGTTTGAACGTAGCAGTTACAAGAGCGAAGTGTAATGTTAAGCTTGTGGGCTCGATCCTTCCATCAGATATTGATCTTAGTAGAACGAATTCTGAAGGTGTACGTATGCTGCGTTCCTATATTGAGTATGCAAGAAATGGTGTAGCAGCTTTAAGGTCTGCTGCAAGCTCGGAAGTATTTGACTCTACAGATGAGTTCTGCGATATCGTTGCAGACTATCTTGAGAGCGAAGGCTATAAGATACATCGACAGGTTGGATGTTCAGATTATAAGATAGACATTGCTGTTGAGGATCCTGAGCATGCTGGTGATTATATTGCAGGTATAGAATGCGATGGCAATTCTTACATGCAGGCGAGAACAGCCCGTGACAGAGATCATCTCAGAAGATCTGTTCTCCAGAACATGGGATGGAATATGTATCGAGTATGGTCGTCAGAATGGCATCGTGATCCAGTAACTGAAAAGCAATCATTATTGGATTTCCTGAACTCGCTCAGTGAAAAGGATGATGCAGATGTGCATGAGATCAGCGAGAGTATACTCCTTATAAGAACATGAACGCAGATGAGATTGCTCAGTTTACAGCGGTACAGCGTATCCCTTTTCCTACTATGGCGTATCTCTTGTCGGGACAGAAGATCTCTGAATTAACCTGCCGAAAAATAATTGAGGCAGCAATAAGTTGTGGCTCACAAGATGATATCAGTATATTATTTGGAGTCTAACAAAGTAGTGATAAACGAACTGACAACAGTGCATTACCATTAAAAAGAGATTTCAAAGCTGAAAGGCCTTTCGAGAAGTTGACAACAGATGTAACACAATTCAAAGTTGGCAACACAAAGGTTTATTTATCTCCTGTTATGGATTTGTTCAACCGAGAAATTGTGTCATA
>SVMQ01000171.1 GCA_015067375.1 Oscillospiraceae bacterium
AAGCGAAATACAATTCTCAAACGCCAGTGCCTCGATAAGAGTTACAGTGTCGCTGATGTGTACCTCAGTAAGAGAGGTACAGCCGTAGAATGCTTCAACGCCTATCTCAGTCACGCTATCGGGAATTGTCATATCGGTAAGCGCGGTACAGTCGCAGAAAGCATCGTTACCTATAACCATTACACCGTCGGGAATATCAAATTCGGATAATGAGGTACAGCCGCAGAATGCATAGTCGCCTATCTCTGTCACGCTGTCAGGGATATCTATTTCGGTCAGCGCGGTGCAGCCGTAAAATGCAAACGGATCTATCGCCGTCACGCCGTCAGGGATGTTGACTTCGGTCAGTGAGGTACAGCCGTAAAATGCCAACGGATCTATCGCCGTCACGCCGTCAGGGATGTTGACTTCGGTCAGTGAGGTACAGCCGTAAAATGCCTCTTTGCTTATCTTTGTCACGCTGTCGGGAATTGTTATATCACGGAGATATGTACATTCGCCGAAGGCGTATACGCCTATTTCCGATACAGGCTTCCCATCAATATTATCGGGTACGGACACACTTTTTTCGGTGCCAATGTAGCTTGTGATGACCATACTGCCAAGTTCAGCATCGTACTCATATTTGAACATTGGCACGTCAGCTATCTCCACTTCAGGCGCTTCAATTTCCTCAGGTGCAGTTGTGGTGGTTGCGGCGGTCGTTGTTGTCACAGACGTCGTAGTCACCGCGGTAGTTGTAACTGCTTCTGCAGTTTCTTCGACGGTTTCAACCGTCGGATGTGTTTCCTCGGGCACTATTATTGTGGTCGCAACTGTAGTTGTTATCGCAGCAGTCGTAGTCACCGTGGTCGTTGTAACTGCTTGGGTAGTATCTTCAGAAGTATCGTTAATTTGCGGATGCGCATACTCAGCGGTATCATTATTGCTGTCATCAGCAGATGTGACTGCATCATCACTGCTGTAATCACTGTCGTTTTCCTTTTCACCGCACGCGCTGAGCGAGCCGACCATGACCACCCCTGCAAGCAGTGCCGCGAGTATTCTTTTGATATCCATAGCAGATTCTCCTTTGTATTTTTTGATTGACTATATTATACAGCAAACGCCACATCTTGTCAATGCTTTTTGACTTACAGCCACCTCCTATCACGCGCCCACGCACCCGCCGTAGGGACACAGCGTGCTGTGTCCGCTAAATCCGAAACCCAAGATTATTATCCATGCATCCAAGACTATATTCTATTTATTTTATTCTCAAACAAGATTATAATACATATAACAACTTTATCAGGAAAGGACTACCGACATGAAGATACAGCATCAGATAAACTCCGCAAACTACATTTCAGGCGGCTTTATAAACCGCTGGCAGCGCCTTATCAAGGACACCGTCATCCCCTATCAGTACGAGGTACTCAACGACCGTGCGGAGGGCGCGGAAAAGAGCCACGTTATCGCTAATTTCGTCAATGCAGGCAAGGCGCTTCGCGGCGAGGATATCGGCGACGGCTTCTACGGCATGGTGTTTCAGGATTCCGACGCCGCAAAATGGATAGAGGCAGCGGCATTCTCGCTCATCTCCTACCCTGACGCGAAGCTTGAGAAGACGGTTGACGAGGTGATAGACATCATCGCTGCCGCTCAGGACGAGGACGTCTACCTGAACACCTACTTCACCATCAAGGACAGGGAAAAGCGCTGGCAGAATCTCATGGAGGGTCACGAGATGTACTGCTCAGGCCACATGATGGAGGCAGCCTGCGCATATTACGAGGCAACAGGCAAGGACAAGCTGCTGAAAGTGATGGAGCGTAACGCGGAGCATATCTATAATATGTTCATCACCGAAAAGCGCGAGGGCTACCCTGGCCACCCCGAGATAGAGCTTGCGCTGATGAAGATGTACCGCCTTACAGGCAACAAACACTGCTTCGAGCTTGCCGAGCATCTTGTAAACATCCGCGGTGCTGACCCGAAATTCTACGAAAAGGAGGCCGCAAAGCGCGACTGGTCAGTATGGGGCAACGACGCGACCAACCACTATTACGCACAGAATCACGCACCGCTCAAAGAGCAGAATGACGCGGTAGGTCATTCCGTGCGCGCGGTGTATCTGTACACGGGCGCGGCGGATGTTGCATCCGAAAACGGCGACGAGCAGCTTCTCTCCGCCTGCCGAAGACTGTGGGAGAGCATCACAAAGCGCCGTATGTACATCACAGGCGGCATCGGCTCTACCCTTATCGGAGAGGCATTCAGCACTGACTACGACCTGCCCAACGACACCGCATATAATGAGACCTGCGCTTCTATCGGTCTGATGTTCTTTGCATCGCGTATGCTGGAGTGCGAGCTTAACGGCGAGTATGCCGATGTGATGGAGCGCGCATTCTACAACACCGTGCTTGCAGGCATCCAGCTTGACGGTCAGAAATTCTTCTACTGCAATCCGCTTGAGATAGTCCCAGGTATCTCCGCCGTTGCCGCGACCCACTGGCACACAAAGACGCAGCGCCCGGGCTGGCACACCTGCGCCTGCTGCCCTCCGAATGCGGCAAGGCTCGTGTCCTCTTTCGGAAAGTACGCCTACGGCGAGAGCGCCGATACAGCCTACTGCCACCTCTATGCGGCAGGTGAAGTGCGCTTCGACAACGGACTTAAACTCACCTGCACCACCGAATATCCCTACGGCTTCACCGTGACCTATAACATATCCGAGGGCAGCAAAAAGCTTGCTTTGCGCATTCCCTCATGGAGCAAGGAATATTCCCTCACCAAAAACGGCGCTGCCGTTGAAGCCGCACCCGAAAAGGGCTATGTTTACCTTGACGTTACCGCGGGCGACAGCATCCTGCTGACCCTCGACAGCGCACCGCACTATGTCTATGCAAGCACGAAAGTACCTGAGCTTACAGGCTGCACTGCAGTATGGCGCGGCCCGCTCGTGTATTGCTTCGAGGGCGCAGACAACGGCGATGTGCTTCCCATTTCACTCAGGCGCGGCGGCAGGCTCACCGTTTCCGAAGAGCGCGACGAGCAGCTTGACGGCGCATACAGGATAACCGCCGAAGCATTCCGCACAGCGGACTCCGACAGCCTGTACAGCGACGCACCTCTCAGCGAAACGCCCTGTGAGGCAGTGGCTATCCCCTACTACACATGGGGCAACCGCGGCGAAAACCAGATGCGCGTGTGGATGACAGAGGTAAGAGGCTGATAGACCGCAAAGCAGCGTATCCACATAACACACAAACGACCCGTGAACTTTAGTCCACGGGTCATTTTCATATTCAGCATACCGACTTTCATGCGCGGATGTCACATTCGGGCAGCGCCTCACGAAGTGCTGCAAGTGCGCTCTCGTCAATTTCATTCAGCCCGAGATGCAGGAATTCAAGCTGCTTCAGCTCTTTAAGCGGCGTCGGGTCTTTAACGCTGCAGCCGCCGAGATTGACGCTTCTCAGCTTATCAAGCTCCATTAACGGTGTCACATCCTCTATCGAACACCATGGCGCATACAGCTCCTCCAACGATGAAAGACCGCTCAGCGCTGAGATATCTGATATAGAATAATCCTCCGACAGGCTAAGGTATTTCAGATTTTTCATATTACTAAGCGGCGACAGGTCAAATACTACCATGTCATTCAGACTGAGATCAAGATATTCAAGCTCTGTCAGCACACTTATCCCCCTGTAGTCTGAAATAAATGTAAGGTCGCTCATGTTCAGCCACTTGATACCCTTTACCGCTTCAAAGCTGTCCTGCTCTACTATCATCGTATCGCTGAGGTCAAGCCTTTCAAGCTTTTTCAGCGCGGCAAGCGGCTCCAGACTGATGTGAGTGCCGCTAAGCGACAGCGAAACCAGCTCCGTCAGTCCCGAGATATACGACAGCGCATCCTCAGCCATACCCGTATAACGCAGGTTAAGCTCCCGAAGTCCTGTCATCTCTGCCAGCAGAGAATGATCCTCTATCCAACAGCCCTCTAGATTCAGCGAAGTAAGCTGCGTGCATTTTATCACAGACGAAAGATCAGTCAGCGGGTTAAGCGATATATCAAGGCTCTTCAGCTTTTTCAGCCCTGCCAGTACCGATACATCAGATATGTTGTTGTACACCACTTTTAGCTCAGCAAGCTCCTCCATCTCCGCCGCAAACGACAGGTCAGAGATACCGTCCTCGTAATACTGCGAAAGTGAGCCGTCCATGCTGCCCGTATAGTAAGCACCTATACGTGCCGCAAAATGGTTAGGATTGGATGTAGTCCACAGCTCATGCTCGTTTTCGATGTCCGTGCCGCCGACATCGCCGCATACAACAGATATGATACCGTTTCCGTACAGCGAAAGCTCTGTCACCTCTGCAAGCGCGGTCTTGTCAAGCGCCGCGCCATCATTGATATGCGCAAGCAGCATCGCCTCCAGCGACAGGCAGCCCTCATCACCGTAGGTTATCTGTACATCTGCCTGTACACTGCTCTCCTGCTTGCCCTTGCAGCCAACTGCGCCAACCATAACAACAGCAGACAGCACAGCTGCCGCAATGCACCTCAAAGCTCTCCTCATGTCAGCTCTCCTTAACGCATTAACTCCCTTTTGAAGTAGTCGTACAGCTCGCACGCCATCTCCTCCTGCTCCGTTGCGCGGGGATGACCGTTAGTTCCCTTTCCTGTGCGCGTGAACATGAAATGTGTCACATCGGGCGAGCCTACCTCCTGCACTATCTCGTCAAGAGCCTCGTCCCACGTCGGGTCATGTCCAAGCACCGTCAGTATCAGCACGAACTTTGCGCCCTTGTGCTTTTCGCGCAGGTCATTCAGCATACCTATGTACGCATCCTTCCACTTGCGGCGGTAGTCGGGACGCTTTATAGCCTCGGGGTCGGGATTGTGGTCATTCTGACCTATCGCAATGATGACCGCATCGGGAGTGAAGCGGCTGAAATCCCACGGCTTTGTCGGACGATAGGGGCTGTACTGTATCTTATCATAGCAGCTTAACATTCCCGTAAGCTGATCGCTGCAGAAATAACCCGTGCCGTCAAACAGCGCGATACCGCCCTGTCCCTGCAGATGAAGCTCTGCATTGAGCTTGCGCGCAAGGCTGCTTGCATAGCTGAAATGCGAGTTGTCATACTGGCTGTGATGCGCGGGGTCGCACTGACCCTCGTACCAGATAGCCTCTGTCACCTCGCCTGCCGAAACGCTGTCGCCGTACACCTCAAGCCTGAAATCGTACTTCTTCTCGGGATTGCGGCACTGAGCGCCGTCGTCAACTACGATACCGACAAACTCCACATAATGAGCCGCGGCAAGGCGCTTGAATAT
>SVMQ01000172.1 GCA_015067375.1 Oscillospiraceae bacterium
TGTCTGCCGATGGGGATAAGCTCCTCGGTCAGGTCGCGGGAATAGAAGCTTTCAAATCCCGTGTGATTGGACAGCAGCGCGGTCGGGATGCCGCACGCCTCAACGCCGGCCGCAGAGATGACGGGCAGCGCAGAGGTGAGCGAGCATTTTCCCACACAGGAAAAATCCTGTATCGTAACTATTCTTTTCATTGTGTTGTGTCCTACATTGATGCTATTATCTTGATGTCAATTCATTGATGCTGTTATCTTGATGTCAATTCATTGATGCTGTTATCTTGATGTCATTCGCTGAACATTTCGGAGGAGAGGTAGCGCTCTCCCGTGTCGGTCAGCACCATCACGATGCGCTTTCCCGTATACTCGGGACGTGCCGCAAGCTTCAGCGCCGCCGCAAGCACCGCGCCGCTCGATATACCGACAAGTATGCCCTCGGTCTGTGCGATGCGCCTGCCGCAGTCGAATGCCTCCTCAGCGGATACGGTCACTATCTCGTCGATAAGCGACTTATCCAGCACCTCGGGGATGAAATTCGCGCCGATGCCCTGTATCTTGTGAGCGCCTGCCCTGCCCTCGGACAGCAGCGGCGAGTCTTTAGGCTCTACCGCAACAATGCGGATGTCAGGCTTCTGCTCTTTAAGATAGCGCGCCGCGCCTGTCAGCGTGCCGCCTGTGCCTACGCTCGCAACGAAAACGTCGATATCCCCGTCAAGGTCGCGCCAAAGCTCGGGGCCTGTAGTTTCGTAATGCGCGAGCGCGTTTGCCTTATTCTCAAACTGCCCGGGGATAAAGCCGCCAAGCTCCTTTGCAAGCTCCTGCGCCTTTGCGACGGCGCCCTGCATACCCTCGCTGCCCTTTGTCAGCACCACCTCCGCGCCGTAAGCCGCTATCAGCTTTCTGCGCTCAACGGACATAGTATCGGGCATGGTGAGTATAACGCGGTAGCCGCGCTGTGCGCCCACCGCCGCAAGACCTATGCCCGTGTTGCCACTGGTAGGCTCGACTATAACTCCGCCTTTTTTCAGCAGTCCGCGCTGCTCTGCGTCGTTTATCATATACAGCGCGACTCTGTCCTTTGCGCTGCCTGCGGGATTGCTTCGCTCCAGCTTTGCGAAAAGCTGAGCATCTGCTCCCGAAGCTTCCGCAAACCGCGACACTTGCAGCAGCGGAGTGTTTCCTATCATCTGTGAAATATCATTATACAGCATAGTTTTACCTCGTAAATAAGCGTCACAGCCACACGGTCTGCGACCATTTTTCAAACAGATATCCGAAGCCCGATTGCAGAAACTGCACCGTCATTCCCACAACTATCACAGCCGCAGGAATAACCGACCATAACACCGACATACCGCAGCGCTTGTGCCATATCCTCAGCAGAAAATTGAGCGCTGCAACAGTGAATACCGCAATACCGAGTATCAGCAGACCTTTTGCAAAGTCCGACCTTTCAAGCTCCAGCGGCCCCTCGTGGAATATACCGTTGTCCGCAATGATAGTTTCGTGCCAGTCAGGCGACAGATACAACACGGCTATTATCTCGCTGATATAGCACGCTGCGGCAGCGGCAGCATTCAGCACGAGCGATATTATTATGGCAATTGCCTTTTTCACGGAGTCAGCTCCTTTGTTGTCATTTCAGCTCCACCACAGTTACGCCTGCCTCGCCCTCGCCGTAAGCGCCTAGACGGTAGCTCTTGACGGAGGGGTTGGATTTAAGCGCCTGATGCACAGCGGCTCTCAGCGCGCCTGTACCCTTGCCGTGGATTATCGTGACAGTATGGATGCCGCCGAGGACAGAGCCGTCGATGAAGCGCTCCACCTCCATCACGCCCTCGTCGCCCATCATGCCGCGGATATCCAGCTCCAGCGTACCCTTGCGCTCCATATTGGACTTGACCTGCTTCTTTACCTTGCCGCCGACAGACTGCTGCGGCTGCTTCTTTTTGTTTTCGATAAGGCGCAGATTCTTCTGGTTGGTCTTTACCTTCATCATGCCGACCTGCACGAAGCATACGCCCGACATATTCGGCACGGTGAGCAGCGTGCCTTCTTTCTTCGTGTCAGCGAGCATAACGCTGTCGCCTGCTTTAAGCGGACGCGGCAGCACATACTCCTCGCTCCTGCGCTCCATGATAGGATTAGCCTCATCGTGCATCTTATTCAGTGTGCCGCCGACTTTTCCCTTTGCAGCACCGTATTTCTGTCGGAATTCTTCCTTGTCCTTTATCTTTTTCAGCTCGTCAAGCTCGTTGAGCAGGATATTGGAGCGCATACGGGTCTCCTCGATTATGCTCATTGCGCGCTGACGCGCGTTTTCAAGCTCCTTTTCCTTCTGCGCTTCAAGCTCGGACAGCTTCTGTTTAAGCTCGCTCTCATTCATCCTTGCGTTGCGCTCCGCGACAGCTACGCTCTCTTTCAGCTCCTCAAGCTCCTGACGGGATTTCTCGAGTGCGTCCACCACCTGCTCGAAGCGCTTGTTTTCGGTGCTGACAAGCTCCTGTGCGCGCTGTATCACATGGGGCGGCATATCAAGCTTTGAGGTTATCGCAAACGCGTTGGATTTACCGGGCACGCCCACGATAACGCGGTAGGTAGGCTTCAAGGTATTCACATCAAACTCGCAGCAGGCATTCTCAACGCCCTCCGTTTCAAGCGCAAACATCTTTACCTCCTGATAGTGCGTGGTCGCGACCACCTTTGAGGAGTAGCTCTTGAGCTCCGACAGCACCGATACGGCAAGCGCCGCGCCCTCAACGGGGTCAGTGCCGCTTCCAAGCTCGTCGATAAGCACCAGTGAGCGCTCGTCCGCGCGGTCGAGGATGCCGATGATATTGGTCATGTGCGAGGAGAATGTGGACAGGCTCTGCTCGATGCTCTGCTCGTCGCCTATATCCACATAAATCGCGCCGAATTCGCCGATAACGCTGCCGTCGCCTGCGGGTATCATAAGTCCGCACATGGTCATCAGGGTAAGCAGACCTACGGTCTTTATTGCGACCGTCTTACCGCCCGTATTCGGGCCTGTGATGATAAGGCAGTCATAGCCCTCGCCTATCTCGACGGTTATCGGCACCACCACATCCGCGTTTATCAGAGGATGGCGCGCGTTGTGCAGCACCGCCTTTGGCTCGGAGGATATCTCCGCCGCAACGCCCTTCATCTTCGCGCCGAGGTTAGCCTTTGCGAAGTACAGCTCCAGTATCTCCGCAACGCGGAAGTTGTTGAGTATCGCGTCGGCATTCTCGCCCACCTGCTCGGATAGCTCGCGCGTGATGCGCTCTATCTCAGCCTGCTCACGCGCTTTCAGCACGCGTATCTCGTTGTTTGCGTCAACGACGCTCATCGGCTCGATAAAGAATGTCTGTCCCGTCGCGGAGGTGTCATGCACCAGACCGGGCACCTCATTCTTGTACTCGCTTCGCACGGGGACAACGTATCTTCCGTCGCGCATGGTGACGATATTCTCCTGCAGATATTTCTGCGTGTTCTTGTTTTTGATGAGCTTGTCGAGCTGCTCGCGGATGTTCAGTCCCTGCCTTACGATGCGCTTTCTGATGGAGGACAGCTCCGCGCTCGCGCCGTCGGACATCTCCTCCTCGGAGATGATGCTGTCGGAGATGCGCTGCTCAAGGCTCTTTATCGGGTACAGCTCACGGAAATACTCGTCAAGCGTATTCTCGATGTTGGAGCATTGGCTGTACCAGTCGCACAGCATACCTGTTTCGCGCAGTATCTCGGCAACGTCAAGCAGCTCGCGGAAGCTGAGTGCAGAGCCGCTCTTGCATCTTTTCAGCGAGCCTGTTATATCCTTTATCTTGCGGAATCGCGGCGTGCCGAATTTTGCGGACAATTTGAACGCGTCGTCGGTCTTTTTCAGCTCCGCGCGCATCTTTTCGCCGTTGAATTCAGGCTTCAGCCTGAGCGCCTTTTCGCGGCAGGTGTCGCTGTATGTCTGCTCGGCAAGAAGCTCCAGTATCTTGTCAAGCTCCAGTTTCTTGTAATATTTGTTCATGTTCTACCTCTTTCTCTCTATGGTCACATGGTATACTAAGACAGTATATATTATATATGATTGTCGTTGGATTGTCAATATTAATTGCGGTCTGATAGTCAACACTGCCGCAAAAACACCGCGGAGAGTCAGTGCCTTTCCGCGGTGGTCGCATCATTATTGAGCCTTATCTTCATTCGGGGTCTTAAACAGAAAATGCAGGATGAACGGTATGCACACAAGTCCCGTAAGCACGTCAGCGACAGGCTGTGAGAACTGTATTCCGAGCAGCCCCCACAGCGATGTTGTGACGATGAGCGTGGGGATGAGCATAAGTCCCGAGCGCAGCATCGACAGCACCGACGACACCGCCGCCTTTCTGATGCTCTGATACAGCATATTAACGGGTATCGACAGCGGCATGAACAGCGCGCCTATGCTCGCAAAGCGAAGTGCAAGTCCGCCTATCTCGCGCACCTCCTGCTCTTTCTGGAAAAGACCTACTATAAACTCAGGCACGAGCAGCCCCGGCAGCGACATCACCAGCACCAGCGCAAAGCCAGCGCCCATCGTGAACAGCAGACCCTGCTTCACGCGGCGGTATTCCTTTGCCTGATAGTTGAACGACGCGACAGGCTGAAAGCCCTGTCCTATGCCAAGGCCCACGCACATAACGAGCATGGAGTAGCGGTTCACGACGCTCATTGCCGCAATTGCAGCGTCGCCGTAGGGCTTTGTCAGATTGTTCAGCAGACCGTTGGATATCGAGGTCAGACCCTGCCTTATCAACGCAGGGAAGCCTACTCTTGCAATAGTGAGGTAGGTATGCGCCCTCCTGCTGATAAAGCGAGGAGATATGCTGCCCTGTGCGGTCTTTCTGTGGAAGTACAGCAGCAGGAAAAAGCTGAGTATCTGCGACACCGCTGTGGACAGACCTGCGCCGAAAACGCCCAAATCAAAGATCATTATAAGCAGCCAGTCGCCGACGATATTCAGTATTCCGCCCGACACAAGACCTATCATCGCATAGAATGCCTTGCCCTCATAGCGCAGATTGTTGTTAAGCACGAATGAGCACACCATAAACGGACACGCGATAAGCACCCACATTCCGTAATCTCGCGCATAGGGCAGTATCGTTTCCGTGCTTCCGAGCAGCCGCAAAAGCGGATTCAGAAAGCTGAGTCCCAGCACGAGCAGAGCCGTGCCTGCCGCAGCGCCTGTAAAAAAGGCAGTGGAAACATACTCCGAGGCTTCATTCGTATTCTTGTCCGCAAGCGCCTTTGACACGAGCGTGCCTGAGCCTTGTCC
>SVMQ01000173.1 GCA_015067375.1 Oscillospiraceae bacterium
TGTGTTCTCGCATATCCATTATAACAGATATTTTAAATTCTGGCGAGTAGCTTTTGTTTTTTCTTCCTGTTTTGCCCATAAAAAATATGCACCTCCAAAAGTGTCTAACTTTTGGGGTGCATATCAGGTGCCGCTGTTGTTATTTTATATGAAGTTTAAGTATACATAGATTTTTTTTGTGAAATCCCTTTATTTTTCTTGAGATATGTGATATACTATATAAGTAAATATTCAGGGGAAAGGGGAAAAATATGAGTATAGTCATTGGTGTAGTCAATCAAAAAGGCGGCGTTGGAAAGACAACGACTTCGGTAAATATCGCCGCAGGTCTGGGCGCTCTCGGTAAAAAAGTGCTCATCATAGATTTTGATCCGCAGGGTAATGCTACAACAGGTTTCGGCATAAAGAAAAAGACGCTTGAAGTTACTACATATGAAGTAATTATGGGTGAGAGTCGTCCACAGGAAGCTATAATCAGCACAAGATATAAGAATGTGAAGATCATGCCTGCAACAAATAAGCTTTGCGAGGCGGAGCTGCTGTTGGCAGAGGTGGAGCAGAGAAATCACCAGCTTCGTAAGGTGATACTGCAGATAAAGGACGATTATGATATAATTATCGTTGATTGTCTGCCGTCACTCGGTGTTCTTGCAATAAATGCGATGGTCGCAGTTGACAGGATAATCGTGCCGATGGTGTGCGAGCCGTTTGCACTGGAGGGTCTTGCTCAGCTGATGCAGACAGTGAAAAGAGTGAAGAAGGTCGCAAATAAGGATCTGCAGCTTATGGGTATCGTGTTCACGATGCTTGATAAGAGATTGCTTGCAAGCAACGAGATAATGCGCGATATCAAGAGAAATTTCCAGTCGGATGTAGTGTTCAATACAGAGATACCGCGTAATGTCAGGATAACAGAGGCTCAGAGCCACGGCGAGCCGATAATCTACTATGACAAGAATTCAAAGGGCGGTGACGCATACAAGCGCCTGTCAAAGGAGATACTCGAAAAATGCCGCGAAATGGAGAAGAATAATGGCTAAAAAAAGAATAAAAAGCGATTACAGCAGCATTTTTGATGATAACAGTATGCTGGATGAGGCAGAGAATCTCAGCACATTAAGAGTAACTGAGATCGAGCCTAACAAGAATCAGCCGCGAAAGAACTTTGATAAGGAAGCACTGGAGCAGCTTGCATCCTCTATCCGTGAAAATGGCGTGCTGCAGCCTTTACTGGTAAGGCCGCTTTCTACAGGCAACTATCAGATAATCGCAGGTGAGCGCAGATGGAGAGCATCAAAGATAGCAGGGCTTTCAGAGATACCTGTAGTGATCCGCGATGATCTGTCAGAAGAGCAGGTAATGCAGATAGCGCTTATCGAAAATCTGCAGCGCGAAAACCTTAATCCTATCGAAGAAGCGCTCGGATATAAGGAACTTATTGATAACTACAACATGACTCAGGATGAGCTTGCAAAAACGCTCGGCAAGGCGCGTTCCTCTATTGCAAACAGCCTTGGCCTGTTGACGCTGCCCAAGACTGTTAAGGATCTGCTTTCGGATGGTGAGCTTTCCGCAGGTCACTGCAAGGCGCTGAAATCAATAAAAGATCCAGCGCTCATGACGGAGATTGCATTACGCGCAGCAGATGGCGAGCTTTCAGTGCGCAGCATCGAGGCAATCGCAAAGCGCGAGGCTAAAAAGGATGAGGAAAAGACATCTGAGATGAAGCCACGCCTTGCATATTACACCGAGGTCGAGCTTAGCCTAGCAGAGATGCTTGGCACAAAGGTGAAGATAGCTGAGGGCAAAAAGACCAATACCCTGCAGATAAGCTTCGACAGCAAAGAGCAGCTTGAGGGTATAATGAAAGAGCTTATAAAAAACAATTAACATAAAGGAAGGTCATAGACATGATAGACATTAAATTTCTGAGAGAAAACCCCGACGTTGTAAAGGAAAACATCAAGAAAAAGTTTCAGGACAGCAAGCTTCCTCTGGTAGATGAGGTAATCGGGCTTGACGCGGAGTATCGTAAGGCTCTGCAGCGCAAGGAGTCCCTGCAGGCTGACAAGAACAAGGTTTCCAAGGAGATAGGCGGTTTCATGGCTAAGGGCATGAAGGACGAGGCTGAGGCTGCAAAGGCTAAGGTAAAGGAATATTCCGAGGAGCTTGCACAGCTTGATAAGTCTGTTCCCGAGATGGCAGAGCGCATCAAGACCATTATGATGACTATCCCCAATATCATCGACCCCACTGTTCCGATAGGCAAGGACGACAGCGAAAACGTTGAGATTCAGCGCTACGGTGAGCCTGTAGTGCCTGAGTTCGAGGTTCCTTACCATGCTGAGATAATGGAGAAGCTGAACGGTCTTGATCTTGACAGCGCTAGAAAGGTAGCAGGTAACGGCTTCTACTATCTGATGGGTGATATTGCAAGACTTCATTCCGCAGTTATCTCCTATGCAAGAGATTTCATGATCGACAGAGGCTTCACATACTGCATCCCTCCCTTTATGATCAGAAGCAACGTTGTAACAGGCGTTATGAGCTTCGCCGAGATGGACGCAATGATGTACAAGATAGAGGGCGAGGATCTGTATCTTATCGGTACATCCGAGCATTCTATGATCGGTAAGTTCATCGATACAATGGTTGACGAGGCATCTCTGCCCCAGACGCTGACATCCTACTCTCCCTGCTTCCGCAAGGAGAAGGGTGCGCACGGTATCGAGGAGCGCGGCGTATATAGGATCCACCAGTTTGAAAAGCAGGAGATGATCGTTGTCTGCAAGCCTGAGGAGTCCCCCGAGTGGTTCACAAAGCTTTGGCAGAACACTGTAGATCTGTTCCGTTCTATGGATATCCCTGTAAGAACTATCGAGTGCTGCTCGGGTGACCTTGCTGACCTTAAGGTCAAGAGCTTCGACGTTGAGGCTTGGTCGCCCAGACAGAAGAAGTACTTCGAGGTAGGCAGCTGCTCCAATCTCGGTGATGCACAGGCAAGACGCCTTGGTATCCGCGTAAAGGGCGCAGATGGCAAGAAGTACTTTGCACATACCCTCAATAACACTGTTGTTGCTCCTCCCAGAATGCTCATTGCATTCCTTGAGAACAACCTCAATGAGGACGGCAGCGTAAATATTCCCGAGGTACTCAGACCTTACATGGGTGGAAAGTCTAAGATCGGATGATTGTTTTTACAACGTTACGAGATTAGTATAATATGATAAGTTTTCTGTTGGCGGCAGGGGTGATATTATCTTCACTTCTGTCGTAGCAGAGGGTAATTATTTAGCATACGATTAGTTTCTTTGCGTATGTAATTATGGTTTGAAAGGTAGGATAAGTGCTGCTTTTGCAAAAGTAAGGGCGGTCAGCTTATCCTGTCTTTTTTTAACTCGGAGGAAGAAAATGGCTTTTGTTAAATTGGATAATGTATATAAACGCTACCACATGGGCGAGGTCACGATAAATGCGGCTGATGGTATGACGTTTGATATAGAAAAGGGCGAGTTTGTTATTATCGTTGGGCCAAGCGGCTCTGGTAAGACTACGGTGCTTAATATGCTTGGCGGCATGGACACCTGTGATGAGGGAATAATCAGCGTTGATGGTGCGCGTGTGGATGGCTACAACAGAAAGCAGCTGACTGAGTATCGTCGTCATGATATCGGATTTATATTCCAGTTTTATAATCTGCTGCCAAATCTCACGGCAAAGGAAAATGTGGAGCTTGCGGTGCAGACCACAAAGGATTTTATCCCTGCGGCTGAGATACTGGAGAAGGTAGGTCTTGCTGAAAGATTGGACAACTTCCCCGCACAGCTTTCAGGCGGAGAGCAGCAGCGTGTTTCGATAGCGCGAGCGCTCAGCAAAAGACCCAAGCTGCTGCTTTGTGACGAGCCGACAGGTGCGCTGGACTATAACACAGGCAAGATGATACTCAAGCTGCTGCAGGATACCTGCCGCAATGAGGGAATGACTGTGATACTGGTCACGCATAATTCTGCCATCGCACCTATGGCTGATAGAGTCATCAAGATAAAAAACAGCAAGGTAAGCAAGGTAATACTCAACGAACAACCTACTCCTGTTGAAGATATCGAATGGTAAGTATACAAACAGTAATATTATTTCAAATTATTCGTTAAGTAGTAAGAGGGAAGAGAATTGAAAGCAATAAACAAAAATATTTTCCGTGAGATATCAAAGTCAAAGGGTCGTTTTATGTCGATATTGCTGATATGCACCATCGGTGTAGGATTTTTCAGCGGTGTTAAAGCAACGGGCAGCGATATGAAGATATCCGCGGATAGATTTTATGACGAGCGACAGCTGTTTGACCTGCGCGTCCTTTCCACATTCGGTCTGACAGAGGATGATGCTGCGGCTATAGCGGAGGTCGATGGAGTAACAGGGGTGTACACATCAAAGTACACTGATATGGCTGTATATTATGAGGATCAGGAGTATCTCACCCGCGTATATTCGTGGAATAATGACGAGGTAAACAAGATACTTCTGCATGAGGGCAGGCTGCCTGAAAATGAAAAGGAGTGTCTTATCAGCGGAAACAGGCTGCATGACGGCTTCAAGATAGGCGATACGATAACGCTTGCAGACCTGACAGATGCGGAGGAGTTTCCTCTGTTGCATAGTGAATACACCATAGTCGGAAAATTCGACACACCTATGTACATTTCAATGACGCAAAAGGGCAGCACTACTATAGGCGATGGCGCACTGGATGCGTTTATATATATAACGGAAAGTAATTTTACACAAGATATCTACACGGAGATATACATTAAATCGGATAAACTGACCGAAATGGACAGCTATTCTGATGAATACGCGCAGCTGCGTGACGATATCACAGCAAAGCTAGAGGAGCTTGGAGTTTCTCGCAGCGAGATACGCTATGACGAGGTAGTAGGTGAGGCTCTCGAGGAGCTTTCTGATGGTGAGAAAGAGCTTGCTGACGCAAAGGCAGAGGGCGAGCAGGAGCTAGCTGATGCAAAAGCGGAGATAGAGGATGCCGAGCAGCAGATAGCAGACGGCGAAAAGGAGCTTGCTGACGCAAAAGCAGAACTTGACGATGGCGCGAAGCAGCTTGAGGATGCGGAGCAGGAGATGGCCGATGCCTGGGCTGAGATAGAAAAGGGCAAGAACGAGCTTATCTCGGCGAAAGCTGATCTTAACATAGCCGAAGCGGAAATAGCAAAGGGCAAAAAAGAGATCGAAAAGGGTCAGAAAGAGCTTG
>SVMQ01000174.1 GCA_015067375.1 Oscillospiraceae bacterium
ATGCGGGGATGTAATCCTCAGAAGCTGCAAGACTTCGTGCTTTGCCGTGATGGAAATGCTATGCCGCAGCAAAAGCTGCATGAAAACAGAGGAATGTCTTGCGCATGAGCTTCACGCGGTGGTCTCCCCTGAGCAGGACGGCGCAAGAAGAGCAAGGCTTTTCCTTATTATAAAGGATATGTTTTCGTCGGCTGATATGATAGCCGCATTTGAACAGGTTGTAGTTGCTCTGGAGGGAACGATAAAACACGGCACAGCACAAAGATTTAATACTATATTCAGTATCGAGCTTATACGCGGCAGAAGAGGCGGTTTTACCAAGAAATTCGGACAATACGCACTGAATAACATAATAAAAGCCGCGTTCTGGGAGTGGATGATAACAGGCTGGGACAGCGACCTCACCATATCACAGAATCTAAGCTGCTTTCTGTTCTTTGCAAAGGCAATAAGGATCGCTGCAGACGGCGCAGTGGCTAACGCAAAGCACGAGGATGAGATATTCTGCACCATGAGCGACATAATTTCTGCTATGCTGTCGGAAAAAAACACCACAGCACGCGTGTGGAGAAATCTGTCGCTGTGATTTTAACAAAAGCAAACACAAAAATCCCCTGTGGTAGACGCTACAGGGGATTTTAACATTCTTTCATAAACCGCTGTTTGACGGTATTTTCTTTTATATGGAGAGGTAATGAAAGCACAATACATAAAAAATTCAAAAAAATTTTAAAAATTTTCAAAAAAACGCTAAAGTTTTTGGAAAATCGGTCGATATAATATACGTGATAGCTGAAAAGCAAAAAGCTTTTAAGCTAAGGTCTCAAAGCTTGCGGGTCCTCCCAAGTGTACATAAGGAGCAAACAGGCAGAGGGACTACGAAAAATTTTATTACTTTAAACTCACCCCGACAGGAAAGGAATTCCGACAATGGGGTGCGAAATCAAGGAGGAAATTATTATGGCAGGAATGGTAGTACAGCATAACATGAACGCGCTCAACGCGTACAACAGGCTGAACGTAAACGTAAACGGTCTCAAGAAGTCTTCTGAGAAGCTTTCTTCCGGTTACAGAATCAATCGCGCAGGCGACGACGCTGCAGGTCTCGCAATCTCTGAGAAGATGAGATCTCAGATCCGTGGCCTCAACCAGGCTAAGAGAAACTCTCAGGACGGTATCTCCATGATCCAGACATTTGAGGGTGCTCTTCAGGAATCCCACTCCATTCTTCAGAGAATGAAGGAGCTCGCTGCTGAGTCTGCTAACGGTACATACGATAACGCTACTGACCGTGCAGCTATCCAGCTCGAGTTCGATCAGCTCAACGACGAGCTGAACCAGATCGCTGACACAGACTTCAACGGCACAATCGTTCTTAACGGCGGTGAGATGGCTGATGGTCTGAAGGCAGTTAACGGCGAGTTCAACTACAAGGAATATGTTCGTGATCCTCAGCAGCTTGACTCTTCTTTCGTAACTGTTATCGACGGTCAGAATGCTGACGACAGCGATACTGCTGTAAATATGGACGGCGTTTGGGCAAAGCTGAACACAAACTGGAACAGAACAGACGCTTCTGTTGCAAACGACGGTCCTGAGAGCGTTGATGTAGAGATCACATACGACGCAACAGGCGGCGATAATGGTACAACATTCTGGAAGGTTACCGGCGCAACAAATGGTGCAGTTGTTGAAAATATCACAGCTACATCTACACGCAACGGTGGTTTCACTCTCAAGACAACTACAGGCAACATCGAGATTGCTAAGACTGTTATTGACCAGAATTCTCTTACAAATGGCGATAAGGTAGTTCTTACTCTCAACAACCCCAAGAATTCTCAGACAGCTGCTACTCTCGCAGGTGCTGAGGTAAGCAATGATTCTATGGTTGCAGGCGTAAAGACAACAGCATTTGATACAGACGATATCGATATCACTGTTGCTGTTGACGCTGTAGCTGATACAGATGCAACAAAGGTAACAGACGCTATTTATAATATCATGGATGGCGCTACCTTTACACAGAAGATTACAGCAAATACAGCAGCTACAGATACAGATAGCAGCCTTTCCATTAAGCTTACTGATGATAACAATACTGAGCTTAAGAGCGCAGCTAATACCGTTCAGTCACTTGAAGTGTATGTAGACGGCGAAAAGGTAAAGCTTGGTTATCAGTTTGATGGTACAGATGGTACTTTCAAGATTGGTCTGTTAAACGCAGCTGGTGATGCTATTGGTACTAACCTTATGACAATCACTGCTTCCAAGGTTGCTGCTGATACCACTAATGATACAGCAGGTACAAAGTCCTGGACAATCGGTGTTGAGCACAGCTCTTTCGATGATTCCAATAAGGCTAATGTAGAGCTTAAGGAACCCGCTGATGCATCTGTTTCTCACTCCAACTCCTTTACTAAGTCTGAAGCTATCATGACTTACACAGATAACATCACTCTGCAGACAGGCGCTCGTACAAAGGATAGTGTAAACTTCACATTCAAGTACAACACCGATGGTTCTGCTGACATGGGCGACCTCAAGGCTAACCTCAACTGCTCCGCACGTGCTGACGGTCTGAACACAGCTAACCTGTCCCTTGCTTCTCAGGAAGATGCTAACTACGCTATCGACCAGATCGACAAGGCTATCAACAAGGTTTCCATGGTTCGTGCTTCCTTCGGTTCTATCCAGAACAGACTCGAGCACAAGATCGAGAACATCACAACAACAGCTGAGAACCTGACAGAAGCTGAGTCCACAATCCGTGATACAGACATGGCTTCCGAGATGATGAACTACACCAAGTTCAACATTCTGCAGCAGGCAGCTCAGTCTATGCTCGCTCAGGCAAATCAGCAGCCCCAGGGCATTCTCCAGCTCCTCGGCTAATCGAATTGAATTTTCTCACGAAAATTCAACGCTTACATTCGCTGACGCGAATGTCGGGCTTGTCGCTTAACGCGGCATAGCAAGAGCAAAGAATGCACAGGCAGCTTGATAGCTGACTAGCAAATAACTGATTTCAGCCCCTCGGGAATACTCGGGGGGCTGTTTCAATTGCTCCCGAATATCTTCGGGAGTCATTTTTTTGTCCTTTTCTATTGCAATTTACATAAAAATGTGGTATGATTAAATATATATGTAAAAAAAACAAACAGAAAGGTGATATATCATGAGCAAAGTAGTTAAATTCGGCGGCAGCTCCCTTGCTGACGCTAATCAGTTCAGAAAGGTCGCTGACATAATCCACGCAGATCCCGAGCGCTGCTATGTCGTTCCCTCCGCACCCGGTAAGAGATATTCCGACGATATCAAGGTTACGGATATGCTCTACACCTGCTATGACGCAGTGCAGAACGGCGAGGATTTCGACAAGTCCTTTGCAGGCATTAAGGAGCGTTTCAACGGCATTATCTCCGACCTTGGCCTTACACTCGATCTTTCCGAGGAGTTTGAAAAGATCGGCGTTAATTTCAAGGCTGATGCAGGCAGAGAGTACGCTGCAAGCCGCGGCGAGTACCTCAACGGTATCATTCTCGCGAATTTCCTCGGCTTTGACTTCATCGACGCTGCAAAGGCTATCTTCTTCACAAATAAGGGTCATTTTGACGATGATATAACAAATGCTTGCCTCGGTGCAATGCTTGACAAGACAGAAAAGGCAGTTATTCCCGGCTTCTACGGCGCTATGCCCGACGGAACTATCAAAACTTTCTCCCGCGGCGGCTCTGATTTTACAGGTTCTGTTGTTGCAAAGGCTGCACAGGCTGATATGTATGAGAACTGGACAGACGTAAGCGGTATGCTGGTAGCGGACCCCAGAATAGTTGAAAATCCCGCAGGTATCAGCATTATCACCTACAGCGAGCTGCGTGAGCTTTCCTACATGGGTGCAAGCGTTCTGCACGAAGACGCTGTTTTCCCCGTAAGAAGTGCGGGTATTCCCATCAATATCAAGAACACAAACGCTCCCGAGGACGCAGGAACACTTATCGTTCCTTCCGAGAAGAATCCCGCAGCAGAGCACGTTATCACAGGTATTGCAGGCAAGAAGGATTTCTCTGTAATCTCCATCGAAAAGGACAGAATGAACAGCCACAAGGGCTTCCTGCGCAGACTGCTCCAGGTGCTTGAAAACCACGGCATTTTCCCTGAGCATATGCCCACAGGTATTGATACTGTCAGCGTTATCGTAAATTCGCATGAGCTTGAGGGTCAGCGCGAGAAGCTCGCACAGCGCCTTATCGACGTTGTTAAGCCCGACCATTTCGAGATAATCGACGGTCTTGCACTTATCGCGGTAGTTGGACGCGGAATGCGCTCTGTAAAGGGTACAGCTACAAGAGTATTTGCTGCGCTCTCTCACGCAAACATAAACATCAGAATGATCGACCAGGGCTCCAGTGAGCTTAATATCATTGTAGGTATTGAGAGCGAGGACTTTGAAAAGGCTATCAAGGTCATCTATAATATGTTCATGCTCAGCGAATAATACTGCTGAAATACCTTAACTTTAAAAAGGGGGAATTATCATGGATTATTCAACATATCTGCATGATGCAAAAATTACAAGCTCAAAATCAGGAGCATATAAAAATTATTTAGTAAAGAATATTGAGATCATCGGTCAGAGAAAGCTCGTTGTTATCGGCGTTGATCAGGATATCGAGCTGCTGAACGAAACCATAAGCGCGCTGCGCAAAAAGAACGTTAAAGTTCCCGAGATAGTTTTCAAGGCGACTATCGAGCAGGATAAGGCGACAGCCGACGGCTCGGTTAGATTTATTGAAGAGCTTCGCGGCAAGGCTTCCTCGTTTTATGTGCTTATCCTTGCTCCGCATTACAGCGCTGAGATACAGCTTGCGGCTATGGATAAGGTCATGGGAACATCTGCGGGCATTGCATTGGCGCTCAAAACTCAGTGCGGCTACACAGAGCGCGACTTCTGCGAGATGAACGAGCCTGCGGGTCTTGGCTTTAGCATGGCTAATAAGAAGATATCGGGTGCTATCGCTGCGGACGCTAAGCGCTGCGGCGGACTTGAGGCGGCAACTGCACAGCAGCTCTCCTCCTACAAAGACAAGATGAACGGACAGCGCTGCTTTATCCTAGGAAATAACGGCAAGCTTGACGAGCTGAATACGCTTATGAACGAGCGCACCTTTGCGGCAGACGGCTTCTGTGATTTCTTTTCCAGAACACCTCAACGCCCTGCGTATTATCTGCTTACAG
>SVMQ01000175.1 GCA_015067375.1 Oscillospiraceae bacterium
TACGGACTGGTCATGCCTGAGTATTCGCACTTCACCTCTCCCATACGCAGGTATTCCGACCTTGCTATACATCGTATACTGACCGACTATGTGTATGTGCTGGAGCATGAAAAGCTGTGCAGGAAGTACGGCGCGTTTGCTGCAAGTGCAGCGTTGCAGGCGTCCAACACAGAGCTTGCCGCAGTGCGCTGTGAGCGCGACTGCGAGGAGCTGTATATGGCGGAGTATATGAAGGAGCATATCGGTGAGGAGTACGACGGTATGATATCGGGCGTAAGCGCAGGCGGCATCTATGTGGAGCTGCCCAATACGGTCGAGGGAATGGTGTCTGTGACCTCGCTGCCTGACGGAGATTACGAGGTGGAGCATGGCGTTATTCTGACAGGAGCATTCGACGGCAGTGTGTATACTGTCGGGGACAAGGTGCGCGTAAAGTGTGTCAATGTTAACGTAAACGGTGGCTTTATTGATTTTGAGCTGGTCTGATCATTAAGAAATTGATACGGCGGAGCGTTTTGGCTCCGCCGTGTTTATATTAAGATTTCTTCTTTGGGTCTTATTTGTCATCTGATGGATAAAGTGGATTTGACGATTTTTTTCAAAGATACTATTTTGCTATAACTTCGTCTGTTTAGATTATTCGTCCCATGATTTCACATGATTTTGAATTGTTTTTTCGTCAAATCCGAACCATGTCATTTCCCATAAAACTAAAGCACTGAACTTTTCGTATCCATAAAAAGACAAACTATTTTCATCCACTCTATATCCTAATGTGTTAGCCCAAGGATTGATTTCTAATCCATATGTCGATTCATCTGATAAATCGAACAAATAGACATTATCGTATTCATCATCTTCGGTTTGAACTCTTTCGACTTTAATTATTTCTGTGTCAGATGTATTCGCTCTAATCTCATCGATCGAAGTTAATGCTTTTCTAATCGCTTTTTCTGTTAGATTTATATTAGGCGATTTTTTACATAACAACAGAAACTCTCGAACAATCAATTCGATATCACATTTTTTTATCACTTCGTAAAAATACATCGTTTAACCTCCATTCACAAATTCTGATTTGTCGTTAATTCTAATATAAAAATAAGATCATAAAGTGTCAATGACATAAGAAACGCAAAGCCACTTTTGATACATTGTTTCAAAAGTGGCTTTAGTGCTTGTGTGGCATTTACTGTTGTGTTATTGCGCCCCGTGTGCTTTGCAGCAGAACTCGTCAACTGTGAGCTTAAGGATAGCGACGTTGTTGAGCGACTGCTCACTGTATTTGTGCTCGCGGTTTGTCTTATCGTACTTTGCCATGATAGTGTTGAGGCCTGTCAGCTTTTCAATGCCGTTAATGATGTCCAGCGTGCCTCTGCCTGTGATACATTCGTATGCAACGGAGAAGCTGCACGCGGTATCTCCTGCAATGATATCGCCCATGCGGTCAAGCTCGAATGCGGCATTGTTGTTTGCTTTGATAAGCTCCATCTTCTTGCCCTGAGGTGCGCTGTGGAAGTACAGCACAAGCTGGTCGCCCTCCAACGTATAGCCGAAGCACATCGGGATTATGTAGGGGGCTTCCCCGTCTACCAGTGCGATGCGGCATACCTGCGCCTCGCTGAGGATTCGTTCGAGCTCGTTTATATCTGTTATTTCTCTTTCGGATCTTCTCATGTCTGTTCCCCTTTCTGTCGTTATGTTCTACATAAAAATAAGCACCCGCCGGCTATAGCCTGACGGGTGGATCTTCCGTTTGGAATTAAGCGGATGCGTTAGCCTTCTTAGCGAGCTGGGACTTGAGGCGGGCAGCCTTATTCTTGTGGATAAGACCCTTGCCGGCAGCCTTGTCTACACTAATTACAGCAGTCTTGATAGCATCAGCATCAGCACCCTCTGCGCGAGCCTTCTTGAGGATAGTTCTGAGCTTTGTCTTGGAAGCCTTGTTAGCGTCTGTTCTGAGCTTTGCAACGAGAACTCTCTTCTTAGCGGACTTAATATTCGGCATTATGATTCACCTCCGTACTTTATTTACGAGCAAATGGAATCTGTATTTTTACGCGGATCGTGGGAATTCTATCTATATTCACCAAAAAATCCACCGTAAACGTTAAAATTTTATAAGCTCGGTTTATTTTTTCTCATAATACACTTAATTATAGCACAACTTATTTGAAAATGCAATAGCTTTTTGATAATTTTTTAAATTTTAAGGAGAAAAATATGTACAGAACAGGATTGACCGTTGAAGCCGCACAAAGCACAGGAATCAGCTCGTCATCGAAAATGGTCAGGCGCCGGTTTGGAAAGGCGTATATAACCGATACGCGAATAAGCCGCTCCGATTCGCGCAGGGTCGGAGCGGCAGCAGGGCGCTATATTACCATCGAGGGTGAGCCGCACGAACACGTTGTCACGCTATTGCTGCAAAAGGCGTTGGAGCAGATGCTGCCGCGCGAGGGACTTATTTTGGCGGCAGGTCTGGGCAATCCCGATGTTGCACGCGACAGTCTGGGTGCGAGGACAGTGGAGCTGCTTGGGTGCTACGGTCGGCTGGTGGCGATGGAAACGGACATCGCGGCAAAGACGGGCATCGAAACCGCACGCATGGTCAAAGCGGTAGCTAAGGAGCTGAAGGTGTCCTGTGTGCTGGTTATCGACGCTCTTGCTTGCCGTGATCCATTAAAGATCGGCAGGACGGTGCAGATAAGTGATACAGGTTTGCGCCCCGGGTCAGGAGTATTTGCTGACTCCCCTGCTCTTACTAAAAGTTTTATTGGTGCGCCGATAGTTGCGGTAGGTGTGCCGATGGTGAGCGAGCTTTCGGGGATAACGGGTAATAAGGCGCATAAGGGCTATCTCGCCGCGCCGCCTGATGAGGATGAGCTGACGCGTCAGTGGGCGCAGGTCATAGCGGAGGCGGTGAATGGTATAACGTGCAGATGAAATTTATAATGCATAATGTTATATTATAATAGTATATGGATGTTTCGGCAGGGAAAAATGTATACAAATTGGCATATTTCCGCATGATATAGCCATTTGTTCAGCGTTTTGGAGGCGCGTTGTGCAAAGTGCATAAATATAGGCTGAAATTTAATGCAAATTTCTCTTTGCGCTGCTGAATTTGTTCTTGCAATTGCGCGCGCGATGTGGTACAATTATTTTTGCGGGTGTGTAGCTATAACTATGCACCATAATACAAAAGGCATAGGCGTAGATATCGAAGGTTGCGCGGTCTACCGCGGTAATTTCGATGGAGCAGGTCTGATTTAAAATCAGGCGAGAAGATTTACAGAAAACGTGAATGTTCGGCTGTATGCCACGCCGTTAAAGTGTCCGAGATGCTCGGATAACTAACAGGCAAGCGTTACAGGCATGAAACACACGGTACAGTGGATTTTTCAAAACAAGCTTTTGCCGGCATCACACTACAGAAGGGGTTGAAAAATCATGGCAGCAAATGAGAAGGTAAGAATCAAGATCAAGGGTTATGAGCACAGCGTAGTTGACGCAGCAGCGAAGAAGATCGTTGAGACAGCAACTCGCACAGGCGCTCGTGTAGCAGGTCCCGTTCCGCTCCCCACAAACAAGGAAGTTATCACTATCCTGAGAGCGGTTCACAAGTACAAGGACTCCCGTGAGCAGTTTGAGCTGAGAACTCACAAGCGTCTTATCGACGTTATCCGTCCTTCCGCAAAGACTGTTGAAGCTCTCCAGACACTCGAGCTTCCCGCAGGCGTAGAAATTTCAATGGATATCTAATATAGATCATTGGAGTTATGTTGGCGAAAGCCAACCACTAACCATGCACCATAAGGTGCTTGGTCATGTTGGAGCAAACGCTTCAACCAATAACCAAAAGGAGGAAAAGCCGAAATGACAAAGGCAATCATCGGCAAGAAGATCGGCATGACGCAGATCTTCGACGAGGCAGGCAAGGTTGTTCCCGTAACAGTAATCGAAGCGGGTCCCTGCGTAGTAGTTCAGAAGAAAACAACCGAAAACGACGGCTACGAGGCTGTACAGCTCGGCTTCGGAGATGTATCTCCCAAGCACGTTAACAAGCCCGAGGCTGGTCACTTCAAGAAGAACGATATCGCGTTCAAGAGAACCCTTAAGGAGTTCCGTTTTGACGACATCTCCAACATGAACGTAGGCGATGTTCTCAAGGCTGACGTTTTTGCTGAGGGCGACGTTATCGACGTTGCAGGCACCAGCAAGGGTAAGGGCTTCACAGGCGCTATCAAGCGTCACAACCAGCACAGACTTGACGAGTCCCACGGTTCCGGTCCTGTAGTTAGACAGGCAGGCTCTATGGGTGCTTGCTCCAGCCCCTCGAGAATCTTCAAGGGCAAGGGCATGGCAGGTCACATGGGTGCTGAGAAGGTTACAGTTCAGAACCTGGTAGTTGTTAAGGTTGACGCTGAGAACAACCTTATCGCTGTAAAGGGTGCTGTTCCCGGACCTAAGGGCGGCGTTGTTACAATCTGCGACGCTGTTAAAGCTTAAGAGGGGAGGACACTATCATGTCAAAGATTAACGTAGTAGATATGGCGGGTAAGGTCGTTTCCGAAATCGAGCTTAACGACGCAGTTTTCGGCATTGAGCCTAACAAGACCGCAATGCACTCCGCTGTTGTGAATTATCTCGCAAATCAGCGTCAGGGCACACAGTCCACACTTACCAGAACAGAGGTAAGCGGCGGCGGCAAGAAGCCCTGGAGACAGAAGGGTACAGGTCACGCAAGACAGGGTTCCACAAGAGCTCCCCAGTGGAGACACGGTGGTATCGCACTCGGACCGAAGCCCCGTTCCTACAGATTTACACTGAACAAGAAGGTTAAGAAGCTCGCTATGCTTTCCGCTCTTTCCTGCAAGGTTGCAGACAATGAGATGATCGTTGTAGACGCTATCAAGACCGACGAGTTCAAGACAAAGACCATGGTTGCAATGCTCAAGGCTCTGGGCGCTGAGAAGAAGACTCTCATCGTTCTGGACAGCGTTGACAACAAGGTTATCAAGTCCGCAGCAAACATCGAGGGCGCTAAGACCACTCAGGTAAACACTCTCAATGTTTACGATATCCTTAACTGCGACAAGTTCGTTATCGTTAAGGGCGCTGTGGAGAAGCTTGAGGAGGTGTACGCATAATGGTAAAGACAGCTCAGGATATCATTATCAAGCCCATCATCACAGAGCACAGCATGGAGTGTCTGGCCGCTGGTAAGTACAC
>SVMQ01000176.1 GCA_015067375.1 Oscillospiraceae bacterium
GTCTGCCCCCGACAGGCGGCCTTGGCTTCGGCTTCGACAGACTTGTTATGCTGCTGACAAACTCCGCAAGCATCAGGGATGTTCTGCTGTTCCCCACAATGCGCCCTATCTGATAAGGATGTAACATCAAACGGTATCGCCGCAATGACGATACCGTTTTTTGTTATTTGTTTTCTGTCAGCTGCTGGTACATCTTCATCAGCTCTGCCACGCATTCGCTTTCCGTGATATTCTTCGGGAAGCCATACGCCGCCATAACAGCAAAGTCATTTGCCTGATGTGCCTTGCACAGCTCTACGGGCATAGTCAGCTCGTCATAAAGATCAGCAAGGGAGCAATCGGGATATTTCGCCCTTGCATCAAGAATTGCCTGTGCAGTCTGTTCGATCTTTGCTTTCTGCTCGGGAGTAGGGGTGCACCACGGGAAATTGTTGTAAACAATATCACTTGCATATCTATAATCGCTTTTTATTCTACCACATACCGCTCTCATCCAAGCCATATGGACATTAGAACATAGAATTCCGAAATGATACATTGTAGCATCAGGAACAATAGATACACTATTTCCAGGTATACTTCCGTTATCAGAAAATCCAAAAGGAATATACTTTCTGCTTTCTCCAGTGTGTAGTGGCAGAACGATATAAGGACACTCTTTAAATTTGCTGTTAGGTCGCATAAGAGTAGGAATATCACGCAGTTTATAAGCGTCGCCAGTGATAACCTGCTGATATCTCCACTCACGACAGTCCGCCACTCTCTGTCTAATGTGCTTTAATTGATTAAGCTCATTGGGGGATATCCCAACAAGCCACAAGCACCATCTCGTCTGTCCGTGGATATATTCTTTTGCGGTTATAAACGGACGTATCCATTTTTCTGCCTGCGGCTCTTTTGATAATATATCTGCCTTTTCTTCGTCACTTAAAATAAGATATCCATTATCGGTAGGCTGGAAACCCTTGATTACAACAGGGACATCGGACAATGGCAATCTTCTTTTTTCGATAAATACACTGGGGGCAGCAACAAGATAACCATTTATGTTATCTACCAATGAATATATTCCATTGTCATATAGTCTACATTTTTCTTTCCCACAACGAGAAAAGCCTATGATGATGCAATACACATGAGCTTTTACACTTGCTTCGCTGTCCCATCTGAAAGTACGGTGTGCAAAGTCAATCCTTATGCCCGAAGCCATCAGCTCGTTCCACAAAGGGTATACTTGTTGTCCTTGACATATTGAATTTGTGGATACAAATGCACATTTAACTGACAGATCTCCTATATAATCGGCAGCTTTCTTATACCAACATGCCACATAATCAAGCTCGCCACCTTTGCTTTCGAATATGGTTTCTCTATCTTTTTTCTGTTCTTCGGACAATCTTGCGCTTCCAATAAACGGCGGATTGCCCATAATATAATCAAGCTTGTCCTTGGGTACAACGCTCTCCCAATCTACACGCAGAGCGTTGCCTTCAACAATATTCGCATAGCTTTTAAGCGGCAGGAAATCAAGGCTTGTGTGAACGATCTCCTCGGTCTCCTTTAACATCTGGCTTTCAGCGATCCAAAGTGCAGTTTTTGCAACGGTTACGGCGAAGTCATTGATCTCTATACCGTAAAACTGCCCGATAGATACCTTGATGGGGTTTGCTGCACCCTCAAAGCCAAGCTGTATCTGATCCTGATATATCTCTTTCAGTATCTCGTTTTCAAGACGGCGCAGGGATATGTAGGTTTCAGTAAGGAAGTTACCGGAGCCACAGGCAGGGTCAAGGAAGGTAAGCCCTGCAAGCTTCATCTGAAATGCTTCAAGACTTTTTCTGCGCTCTCTTTTTGAAGCTTTGATTTTTTCAAATTCAGCTCTTAATTCGTCAAGGAAAAGCGGATCAATTACCTTGTGGATATTCTCAATAGAGGTGTAATGCATACCACCGCTGCGACGCGTTTCGGGGTTTAATGTACTCTCAAACACCGCACCAAATATCGTGGGAGATATCATACTCCAGTCAAAGCCTTCGCTTGCCTGTTCAAGCAGCAGGTCGAGTATCTCCTCGTTAAAATTCGGTATCTCTATATTGTCATCCCTGAATAATCCACCGTTGACATAAGGGAATTTTGACAGTTTGGTTTCATCGTATTCGTCACGGTCATCGTAGTTTGTATCAAGCATCCTGAAAAGGTCTTTCAGTGCGCCTCTAACCTGTACAGGTGAAAAGTCCTTGAGATAATCATAGAACGATGTATGCGATGCAAAGATGCCTGCATCCTCCGCATATAGGCAGAATACCAGACGCACACATAGCATATTAAGGCTCTGTAATGTTTCTTTGGAATCGGGGTGCTTGTATTGCTTAAGTATAGCGTTGTACAGCTTGCCCACAAGTTCGCCTGCCTGCAGGGATACTTCCATTTCCTTTTTTATGTGTTCGCTGCCTGTGTTTACGAGAAATTGCAGGCGGTAGTATTCCTTGGGCAGGTCTTTCAGAAGTATCTGCTCAGGCTCACCATTGGGCTTTTCCATATCATAAACCAGGAACTCGGAGAAGTTGCAGGTGACTATCCAACGTGGACGCTGTGAATATGGCAGCTCTGACGCATAACGTTTCGCCTGTTGAAACGGAGAAAGCACAGAGCCATCAGACTGCTTTATGCCCTTGCGAAGATCCTTACCAAGACCTTTCTGCTCGATCAGTACATGAGTAGACGGAATAAATCCATCTATGAAAGAGGTGTGATCAAGACGCACCTGATCCTCGAAGCAGATAAATTCTGTTATATTCTCGACACCGTAAACGTGTTCAAGCAGATCAATCCAGAACTTCTGGCTCTCGCCTTTTTCGTATCCCTTATCTTTCCAGTATTCGGCGAATTTCTTGGCTGCGGCTTTCTGTTGTGTATCGTTCATATCATATCCTCCGTCGTTCCGGTAGTTCTGCATTTTAATTTATTATACCAAGAACCATATAAAATGTCAATCGCAAGGGGCGGCATCGATATATCGCAAACAATTATGATACTTAACCGAAATCTCGCGCGATAGCCCTTGCAGGTATTGATTTATTTGCACAGTTGATGTATAATATAGCTATATGCAACGATACTATAGCAAAGCCGCTGCAAAGGTCTTGCGGCGGCTTGTTGATTAATAATATTACGCGGATGCGTCCGCAGGAGGTTTCAAATGGCAAACAAATACCACGACGAGCAGGAAAAGCTGCGCGAGAAGCGCGAGCTGCTGAAGCTCAAACAGGGAATAATCGAGGAGAGCGACGTTGTCGAGGATTATGAGATATCCCACGACTACAAGAAGCCTGAGGGCGCGGCAAAGATAGAGAACTTTTTCTATCACTACAAGTGGCACGTTATTGCTATTGCAGTCATCGTGTTCTTTGTCGGATTTATGGTACACGACACATTGACAAAAGAGAAAAAGGATCTTTATGTCCTTGCGATATCCACCACAAACTCTTCTCAGCTGTACACAAAGCAGTACGATATCGAAAAGGCGCTGGAGCGTTATTGTCCCGACTTTGACGAAAACGGCTATGTTCATGTCGGAGTTAATTTCATCAACATTTCGGATGAAAACGCTGCAGTGGATTATGCGAATACCGAGAGCATGAAATTCACCGCTGAGCTTCATACAGGTGACAGCCAGCTTTACCTGACCGATACGGGAATGCTGGAAAAGATCGCGGAGCTTGCTGATGACGCGGATATACAGTTCTTTCTCGAGCTGTCTGAGCAGTATCCCGACGCTGTTTTTTATGAGGGGCAGGGTCTGCAGCTCAACACAACAGACTTTATCGATCAGGCGCGCTGGACAGGCTGTCCTGATATCGTCGGACTTTATATAAGAGGCGATTTTATCGGCATGACAGGCGACAAGGATGAGATCGAGGAGCAGCGCCGCCGTGCAACTATCGTGATGGAAAACATCATCAACGGAAACGTTGTAAATCCGCCCGAGGAAAAGTGATCACATCCCCGTTTCGGTCATGCGCTCGTATAACGGACTTGGGTGCTTTGGCATAACAGGACATGGGCAGCCATCCTCTGTAACGCTGCCGCGTATCAGTATATCACAGGAAGTGTGATCGGTGCAGGCAGGACGGTCGCTCACAGATATCTCTTGAGGTGGTCGCAGAATTGTTGCTCGCGTTTGAGCAGGCTGTCTGCTTCCTGCTTGATGCGCTCGTCGGCTTTGGCGGAGTTGTTCAGCGCGTGCTGCATATCAATGATGCCCATCGTTGTGCCGCGCACCATCAGCTCTGCAAGCTTCTGAGAGTTGCTGTCCATCATCGTTTTCATTCCTATGCCCATCTTTGACATCATCTTGATATGCGGAGGATAAGGCTTCGGAATACTGCCGCGGCGTACAAGCTCGGCGCGCGCCTGTGACGCAACGCTGCGGTAGCGCTCGCGTTCCGCTGATATCTCATTGCGAAGCTTGGTGTTGGCACAGTGCTTCAGCACATCGCCGCTGGATTCGTATGCCATATCCGCGTTGCGGTATACACTTTTGAGTATCTCGCTGCTTTGTCTGTTCATCTGATCGTTCATTGACATGACCTCACTTTACTTGATATGTACCTATTTTGCGCTGAACGCGCTGTAATATTCACTTCTGAAAGGAATATATATGAAAAGACGCTCATTTTTATCGCTTACTCTTTCGGGAATAGGCTATGTCGTTCTCGGCAACGTAATGTGCCTTATCATGACCATGGCGCTTGCGATGTTCGGTGTAAGCCTTTTCACTAATATCGTATCTATATTCTGCTGCGCAGCGGTGTTTTATATGCTGGTGTTTACCGTAGCATGGAAGGACGGCACAGCGGAGCGCAGTCTTGTAAAGCACGGCAGAGTTGACAAGCCGCTGAAATTCCGATGGATAGCTATCGGCATGATAATGTTTGCGGTCGCGGCTATCCCGACGATAGTGCTTCTGCTGAACAAGCTGTTCTTTCCCGAGACCGATACGCTGTACATATATCGCTTTATAAGCGCGAGCGCATATCCGTTCGTCAATGCGTTTGTTCCTGCAGTGGAAGCGAACATCGACGAGTGGCACACGACGCTGCGACAGTTTGATAATATGTCGGTGTGGTTTCCTGTGCTTATGTTGGTGTACTACCTGCTTATCCCTGCAGTGACGCAGCTTGGATACTACATGGGATTC
>SVMQ01000177.1 GCA_015067375.1 Oscillospiraceae bacterium
AGGCGATTATGATAACTATACATATCGCGCCGAAGCCCCATGTCGCTGAGATGAAATAGAACAGATGACCAAGCGTTGTCTTGACGAAGTTGCCAATGAATTCAGCACCTGCATCCGCTACACGTCCAAGCGTACTTTCAAGAGTGTTGCCGGGGGTCTTGTCGAGCGCCTCAGACAGCCACAGTACACGCTGAAAATGATCCTTGAGGATGTAGTCGAGCACAACTCCGGCGCCTAAGCTTGCAAAAAATCCCGTGAAGCAGAATATGCGCTTTTTCAAGAAGAAAAATGCGACCAGTACAGTAACGACACCTGCACCCAGCAGCGCCAGCATACGTCCGTGCGTCGCGTAGCCTGCCACCAGCGTAAGACCGCCAAGAACGGATAATATCTGCTTTTTTACTGTGTTTTCGCAGGAAAGCGACTTGTACATGAGGAATATGAATACCCACGGCAGAATGTTGCAGGTCGTTTCATTCCATGTGAATTTTGTGAGCAGCATATAGCAGGGATAAAGACCGCAGATGAATGAAAAGAGGACTGACGCACCCTTCTTTATATCAAATGCGCGTCTGCTGAGATAGTAGACTATCACAGGCGCAAAGCTCATCAATATGCCGTTTATCACCAGCATGAGCTTATACTGCAGAAAACCGTCGTCGGTCAGCAGGTATACAGGCGCATAAAACAGACCCTGCAGATAACCATAGTATCCTCCCGTGGAAACAGTTGACGACCAGTCGTAGCCGTTGACATAAGCGCCTACAGCTGCAACGCTGTACTCGTCAGGTGTCAGGTTGAAGATAGTCGCGCACTGCGCCATAAGTATGTGGATGATAAGTGTGCCGATATACAGACACAGCATCACAAAGGCGTCAGTGTGTACAAAGCCTTTACGCACGGCAACGCTCTCGCTGCTCAGCTCTGAGTCTTTGGTATTTTCAAGGTCGTTCATATTTTTCCTCCGCGAAGCTTGGAACTCAATTTGATGTGTTCTTGTACTTCATATAATCTCTTGCGGCATCGCCGTATGCAAGGATAGTGTGCTCCTCTGTCACTCCGATAACATCATAAACATCGGGAGTAAACGGAATATGCTCACCGTTTTTGATGATAATTATACCCGTAGAAGGCAGGTTTTCGGTCTTTTTGATATATCGCACAGTCGCCTTGGGATTAAGGAACTGTACAAGTGCCGCGGTGCGCGACCCTGTGTTGAAGCTGATTATATCGGGAGAAAGGCTGTCATTGTACAGATACTCGCATATCGCCTGCGATGGAGCGATCTTCTCTGCATTCTCCTCCGCCCTCATGGGAAGATATTCAAACGCCGCGAACAGCGTGGTATAAGTGAATATCGCACAAGTGATCCCCGATATCAACTGCGTTTTAAATCTGCGCGTGCAGCACAGACATACCACAAACGCGGCAAATACGGTAAACACCATCGACGACATTATCACATAGCTGAGATCGGTAAATGATGTTGTGATATCCTCGCCTATCCTCCATGGCAACAGACCCAGTATAGGTGACTCACGATAACCGCCTGTCTTGAGCAGCGGAACAGAGGTCAGCACAAATCCCAGACAAATGTAGCCATAAATCGCCGCGCTGCCTGCTATCATATAGATCGTATAACCATATCTGAACAGGAATATCAGCGCCAGACATACAGCCAGCGGCGCAACATTGTCAGTGTATCTTCCGAAGATGATGAGATCCTTGATATCTCCAAACTGACCCGAATTGAATTTATACAGCACCGACAGCAGCAACGAGCCGCCCACTGCAAAAAAGCCATATATGCCAAACACCGTAACGCGAAGGCTGTACTTGTGCTTTACAGGCTCATACACGCGCGTGCCATCCTGATGCACCTGCTGTCTGTTTTTCTTCCATTCGCTGATACGGCAGAAGCACAGCACGACAAAACACGCGACTGCAATAGCGCCAAGCCCCATAGTGGATGTGAAAAAAGTGTACAGATGACCAAACAGCGTGGCGATGAATCTGTCAAAGCCGCCCGCCTCAAACAGACCGCCTATCCTGTCAACAGCATTATCCATCGTGTTGCCTCTTGCCTTGCCATCCCATACCACGTTCTGGATAAGCTTGCGGCAAAAATGCTCTGTCACAAAAGATACAGCACCCGTGACAAAAAACGTCGGCAGGTTCAATATATTTTCTCTGAACACGAACCTTGCGATAAGCAAAGTAAGAACCAATGCTATTACCACCGCGATCAGACGCGAATGCGCTCCGTAGCACACCGCACAGGTGAAGCCTGCAAGCATGGAGAACGCAAACTTTGAATACTTGTTCTTTCTGTCCCATGCCATGAACACGCACCATATGAGCGCCCACGGAAGCAGGCTGGATATAGCCTCGTTCCAGATGAATTTGGAGTGCGCAACATAGGTTATATAAAATCCACAGCTCAGCGCAATTATAGACTTCTGCCAGACCTTCAGGATGCCGAGCTTAGACGCAAGGTGATATGCGATCATCGGAATGAAGCTTATCAGAACTCCGTTCATAACAAGCATCGCCTTGTACAGCGCATAGGGAGAGCCGAACACCAGCATCAGAGGCACATAGAACACCGCCTGAACGTATCCGTAATAATAGCCTATGGTGCTCATGAGCTGTGACCAGTCGCGGCCTGAGTAAAATGCTGCAATGCTGGCAATGCCGATCTCATCGGGATTAACAGCAGGAAGCTCCATATTGATCGACAGCAGTGCATGGATGACCACCGAAAAAGCAAACAGCAGGAACATAACGCCCCTGTCACCGAAGGTGGAATAAAAACGTTTAAGCTTTTCTGTCATTATTTTTCAATTTCCTCTTTGGAATAACTGCATACGTTGTAGTTCTTGCAGTCCGTATTGTTGTATTCGATGCGCTTTACATGGAACAGTGTTTCATCCATCACCTTGCGGCAGCCCGAAATGGCATCCGCCACAAGTCCGAAAATGCCGATCTGGAATCCCACTATAGCAAGCACTGCCATCAGCACCAGCGACTGGATGTGTCCATCGCCCTCGCCCAGGCACATATACACGATAAATCTTATGCCGAGAACCAGTGCCGCGATAACGAACACCGACGCTATTCCAAGGAACGTCTTGAGCGGCTTTCTCATCACATAGTTGCGGATGATGGTGCCGCTGGAGCGCTTGATGTAGCCCCACATAGACTTGAACAGGCGGCTTTTTCTCAGCTCAGGGTTGGTGTTGATGTCAACCGACATTATCTTTGTCCTGTCCGCACCTGCAGTTATGATAGTTTCAAGTGTATAGGTGTAGTCGGACAGCACGTTGAGGTGCAGTGCAGCCTCTCTTGTGTAGGAGCGGAAGCCGCTCGTCGTATCCACTACATCAGTGCCGCTCGCCTTTCTTACCACGCTGCTGCCAAGCTTCTGCAGCTTCTTCTTCAGCGGCGAGAAATGCTCGATAGAGTCGGTGCGGCGGTTGCCGATGACCATTGTCGCCTTGCCCTCCAGCAGGGGGCGCACCAGCTTTTCGATATCGTGTCCGCTGTACTGGTTGTCCGCGTCAGTGTTTACAATGATATCCGCGCCCAGTCTCAGGCACGCGTCTATTCCTGCCATGAAACCCTTTGCAAGACCGCGGTTATGCACAAAGCTTACGATGTGATGTACACCAAGCTCCTTTGCGCGCTCTACGGTGTTGTCAGTGCTTCCGTCGTTGATTATGAGGTATTCTATCTCGTCTATGCCGTCGATATGACGCGGCAGGTCGTTTATAGTTACATCAAGAGTTTCCGCCTCGTTATAGCAGGGTATCTGAATTATCAGCTTCATTATTGTCGTCCGTCCTTTTGTTTTATTTATGGTAACAGGAAATGTGCAGGCAGCTCCCATACCAGCACGCTCACGATAGATGCCGCAAGCAGACCTATCACTATCCTGAGCTTGGAGGGCGCTCCGCTTTCGGTAAGCGCAGCATAGTAGCCCGCGGCATTTCCGTCGTCGTATGCGGCGCGTATCTTTTTTATCCTGCGCACACAGAATTTGTAGTAGATATAATCTCCGAATATGCACAGCAATATCAGCTCAGCAAAGCTTATGAAGCTGCACAAAACTGTCAGCTTGTTCAGCAGATCGACAGTACCCTGTGTGAATACGATTTCGGCATATTCAGCGTCGTACATCAGAAGCACCTCTGGCATAGAAGTCAGCGCACTCAGTAAAAGCAGCGCAATGCCCAACACATCCATCCTGCGATAAAATTGATGTATGGGTGCAAACATACCGGCACAGCAGTTGAGGAACACCTTTACAGGCTGTATGCGTCCGTTTTTGGGCAGACCCACTCTGAAAGCGGAAAACGCCTGCGAATAGTGTACGACGGATCTACCGGCAAAGTGGCACAGCTCCTTGCTGGATACGCCGTCCTCACCGCGCTTTTCGTCGTTTGTCAGCTCGCGTATCTTCTTGTACATCTCGAAGTAGGGGTTGAAATCCTTCATCTCCTCCACCTCGGGGATGCTGTTTTGTTCATCGGATGCGCTGTAATTCGGGATCTCAGCGTGATGAGGATCCGCGTTCTCAAACTGCTGCGGCTGTTCTGCTGCAGCTGCCTGTTCCGCACTCGCCGCCGCTTCCTCGTCGGGAAGCAGACCGTTCCACACAAAGCCGTCAGCGTGGAATCTCTCCACAGCGCAGGTACCTATCTCCTTGTAGCAGGCTCTGTGATGCGGCGTGCCGCATTCAGGGCAAACAACTACATCGTCATTGTCAGTGAACCGCGCCCTGCACACAGGGCAAAGCTTGTCCGTAAATCTTGACATTTTGTTTCCTTTCCGTAAAATAACATGGTGCATGTCCTGTCATGCCAAGCGCTTCTGTTTGCGTGATACTGCTCAGCTGACTTGATCTCTGCGATATACCTCAAGGCATACATATACATTATTAAGTATACCACATTATCGGCGCAATTTCAACTAAAAATAGCGTTATAATGTGAAAATTTAAGGAAAAATCCGCCCGAAAATATCGGACGGATGCAGGATATATAATTATTTTTCACAGATGCTTCTTATCCAGCCTGTAACGCCATCGGGAAACCGTTCATCGGCAGGTGTGCCGTTGTCGAACATCAGATCGTTCTGT
>SVMQ01000178.1 GCA_015067375.1 Oscillospiraceae bacterium
CACACCATCAGGCTCATCACGCATATCCGACACAAACTCAGCCTCTTCAGCAGTAAGATACCCGTAATCAGCATTATACACGCCATCATCAGCAGGCGGTGCATACGCTTTAGGTGCGGACTGCTCCTTGGCATCCTCTTTTTTATCATTGACCTGCGGTCTATCGAACATAGTCATACCTATGTCAAGATCCGCGCTGATCGGTTTCATTATATCGAACTCTTCCGCCACCAGACAGCCTCCTTTGCGTTATTTCACACGTTTTCTCATTATCGAATGCGGCTCGACCACTATATCGGAGATAATGGTAAGCTTTTCCGTAGCGTGACGCGCGATCTCGATGCGTTCGCCATCAGCACCGTACATCTCCGTAGGTGTAAATGGTATAGGCTCACGGTTCGGTGCAAGTATCTCCAACTCGTCCTGAAGCGTGAAATAGTTACGCTGAGTGAGGTACATCGTACCATCCTCGCACGCATCCACTGTCGCCACAAAGTCATATTCCCTCATGTAGCCGCTGTCTGCGAAATACTGACCGCCGTTTGTCGTGACCGCAGGATCCTGCGTTGCAGAGCCATCCTTGGGATGACCGTAGAAGAAGCCTGTGCAATAGGGGCGGTGGCTTATCTTGTTGACCTCATCCAACACCCACTGCGGCGGCTTTTCACCGTTCATTGCGGCATCCAATGCAGCGCGGTAAGCATTGACGGTAAGCGCAACATAATATGCAGATTTAGCCCTGCCCTCTATCTTAAAGCTGGTCACACCTGCTTCTATAAGGTCGTCAAGATGCTCTATCATACACATATCGCGAGCATTCAGTATATACGAGCCACGCTCGTCCTCAAACACCTTGTAGAACTCGTTGGGGCGTTTCTCCTCCATCAGGTAGTAGCCCCAGCGACAGGGCTGAGCGCACTCGCCGCGGTTTGCATTGCGTCCTACGAGATACTCAGAGATAAGGCATCTGCCCGAAAAGCTTACGCACATAGCACCGTGAACAAATACCTCTATCTCCATATCGTCAGGGATATTCCTACGGATAGTGCGGATGTTTTCAAGATCCACCTCACGCGCAAGCACGATGCGCTTTGCACCCATTTTATAAAGCTCCTGTGCGGTCTTGTAGTTCACAACGCCTGTCTGTGTGGAAACATGAAGCTCCAGACCAGGAGCATACTCCTTTATCATTGAGATAACGCCAAGGTCACAGGCTATCGCGGCATCTATCCCACACTTCTGCGCATAGGCTATAAACTCAGGGAAAGTGTCAAGCTCGTCATTAAGCGGAACAGTATTGCAGGTTAGATAAACCTTGACTCCGCGCGAATGTGCAAGCTCCACCGCCTGCTTTAGTCCATCCGCGTCAAAGTTTTTTGCACCTGCGCGCATTCCGAATGCTTTTCCCGCAAGATAGACCGCGTCACAGCCATAGTCCAGTGCTGACAGCAGACATTCGTCATCTCCTGCAGGTGCCAGAAGTTCAAGTTTTCTGTTCAAATCAGTTCTCCTGTTTATTCATCATTTTCAGAAGCACGAAGCTCTGCATCAATGATATTCTGCTCGTGCTCGTCGTTAGTTTCGGCGTAATAGAACGCTCCATCCTCGCTTGCAAGGAAGTAATAATAGTTGGTATCAGCAGGATAAAGCGCCGCCTGTATCGCCTCCAGACCGGGGCTGCAGATAGCACCAACGGGCAGGCCCTCAGACTGATAGGTGTCATACTCAAATATCATATCGTCAAAAGCATCACCTGCAGAATCGGGTATAGTTGGTTTGATGCAGTTGTCGATATAGGTGTAGGTGGTATCGGACTGCAGACACGGGAACTCTCCCCTGTTATTCAGACGGTTGTGGAATACGGAAGAGATCATTGCAAAATTCTCCGCATTAGTACCCTCTTTCTGAATGAGCGAAGCAAGAATGATCGTTTCATCAAGTGTCAGTCCGACCTCCTGCATACGGTACTCGATGCCACGGGTTATCTTGGACTCGAAATTCGCATACATCTTGTTAGCCGCGTTCTTTGCATATTCCATAGTGTCGAACTCAGGATTTTCCTTAAGGTCGTCTATCACATAGAACTGATAGGTATCAGGGAACAGATAACCCTCAAGATAGTAAAAACGATCGTCGCTGTCGGGTATCTGCTCTTCAAACTCAAACTTGTCAAGCTTAGATTTGTAGTAAAGCTCGAAATCCTCTGCACGGCAGACATAGTTCTCTTCGAGGATACGTCCGATATCCTGCGCGGTAGAGCCCTCGGGTATCATTACCATGACAGTCTCGGTATACGTCTTTACCGTCTTTAAGGTGTCTACTATGATGTCGTAGGACATATTGGACTTTACTATAAACTCGCCATTTAGGAAACCTTTGTCCTTGTCCGACAGGTTGATATACATCTTGAAAAGGGTCGGCATCTCGATGATGCCGTTATCATGCAGCACATCAGCTATCTGTGCAACATTCATATCATCGGTGATAACTATCTCGTACTCGCGCGACTCCTTTGCCATGCCTGTAAAATCCTTAAGCGCCGTGATAAGCTTGAACGCGAGGAAAGTACCTGCACTTACCGCCAGCACCGACAAAAGAGAGCCAAGAAATATCTGTCCGAATGTGCGTGTATGATTGAGCTGCTTTTTTTTCTTCTTCTTTTTCTTTCTGCGCCTTTTGACGACAGCCGCAGCAGGCGCTTCTTCCTCGGAATACTGAAAGTCGGTATCGGGGACGACCGAATCCATCATACGCGTTTTTTCGTTGTCATCGGTACTGTTCAGGTCAGTAAACCTTTCTCGCGGCATAATGCCCCCGTCAGAGTCAGATACCGAAGAACGCTCAGAGATGCTGTCCATCTCCTGTGTTCCGCTGAGATCGGAACTGTCCTGCTGAATATTATCTTCAAGGAAATCGTTATTGTCCATCTAGACCTCCACTAGTAGTCATGTCTTATCGAATATCGTCATATCCGCTTTTTTGTCATGCGGCTCTGACGGCACTTCCATCTTAAAATCCGAATAGCAGACTATCGCACTTTTTCCCTTAAACCTGCTGAGAAAACGATCATAATAGCCTCTGCCATATCCTAGACGAAGTCCCTCTCCATCAGCGCACAATGCAGGCACTATGCACAGCGAACGTTCACCGCCAACGAAGATATCCTCACGCTTTATCGGCTCCATTATGCCGAAACGCCCCACCGAAAGCTCGTCCTTGCCATGTATCTCATAAAAATCAAGCTCGCTGTCGCCCGAAACAGGAACAGCAACAGGGATGCCCTGTTCAAAGCAGAACTCAAGAACGCGATGCGTATCCACCTCGATATCGGTAGAAACGTATGTCAGCACCGCGTCAGCCTGCATTATGAGCGGCTTCAGCTGACCGAAGATACTTTCATCGGCAAGCCGCTTCTGCACACTGTCAAGCCCTCTGCGGCGCGCAATGAGCTGCTTTCTGAGGGCGCGCTTTACTTCCTGCATTGCATACCTGCCGCGATACGGTCAGACTCTGCCTTGCCGCAAAGTATCTCCACAAGTCGCAGACCGAAGTCGATCGCAACACCTGGGCCGACACCTGTCGTGATATTACCGTCTGTCACGACCCCGTCACTTGACAGCTGTGCGCCCTCGAGAAACTTCTCAAATCCCGGGAAGCAGGTTGCCTGCTTGCCGTTAAGTATACCCTTTTTACCAAGTATATACGGCGCTGCGCATATCGAAGTTACAGGAATATCATTGCTCATACAATAGTCGATAGTAGCCTGCACGATAGGACTTTTTTCAAGGTTCAGCGTACCAGGCATTCCGCCGGGAAGCACGATCATTTCAAGGCGCTCGTCCAGCTGCACCTGCATATCAGTAATATCACACAGCACAGTAACACCATGCGAAGCTCGCACCGCGTCGCTTCCGATGCCGACTGTCACAACATCCTTTTCTGCTCTGCGCAGGATATCAACAGGCGCAAGACCCTCTATCTCCTCAAAACCGTCTGCAAGAAATACATAGATCATAAGTTACCTCCGAATGTTATATCAAATTTGTCTTCTAAGAACACAGGATGATAGGACAGCTTTGCCTTGCGCAGATTTTCCGCGCCCGTGTCCTCTTCCCTGTTTATATATTTGTATCTGCCGCCAAGATAGCTGACGAACTCTCTGTTTATCGCTGTATATGCGCCCTGATAAGTCCTGAGCGCCTTTTCTACATGAACGACAAAAGTATCATCCGACGATGGCTCGCCAAAGCAGAATGCCTGCACCTCACCATTTACGCGGATAAGCGCGCCTGTATAGCCCAGCTTGTCATAATACTTGAAGCTGCACCTTACTATGCACACCTCGTCAGACTTGCTCTGCAGCTCCTCCTCTGACAGACAGCATTCGCAGAGATTTTCGCTGCACCATTGCTCATTCATAGCGATGCACTCAGAAATATTCTCCGCGGTTATCGGCTCAAAGCTCCAGTCATTCTCATAAAAACGATTGAGATGATTTCGCTTGCCGTGATATTTCTTACCTTTGAGCGCTGCAAGATCCTCTGCCAGATAAACATAATCGCTTGAATCGCGGTTGTAATGCAGCACAGCCTCGGGATAAAGCTGCTGTATCTGCTCTGCTATATCACGATTTGCATATATCAACAACGGTATATCATGCTGTGCGCAGTAGCCTTTGAGCAGCTCCACGCCTGTTTTTACATCACAACCACCCGTAGGAAACGAGAACTTATACCTGCCATTTCCAAGATCCCAGCGCACGAAATAATACCCATCGTACTCGGCTATCGCCACCTTGTAAGTCCTGCGCCACACGAAGTTATTGCCAAATGTGTACTCACAGCCGCGGAACTGCGACTTACGCAGTGCCTCGGTTATCCAAGAACGGTCAGTTATCTCTATACCTCTGAATTCAAGCTCGGACATCAGATATGCTCCTCTATTTTTGAAAGAATACTGTGGTGTATCTCCTCGATGGAAAGCGGCTCGTCACCCTCTGCACAAAGGATGCGCTCCCAACCGCAGCGCTCAGCCGTGAACAGCGCACTCTCACGACAGCTTTTCATAAAGTCAAGATCGCGCTCGTGGATAGATCGG
>SVMQ01000179.1 GCA_015067375.1 Oscillospiraceae bacterium
TAAGGCAACAGGAAAGCGCGATGTGCTGAGCGTTGCAGGCAATGACTACCCCACTCCCGACGGCACCTGCGTGCGCGACTACATCCACGTCGTTGATCTTGCCAAGGGTCACGTTGCTGCGATCAAAAAGGCGAGAAGCTCCAACGGCGCGCTGGCATACAACCTCGGAACGGGCAACGGCTACTCTGTTCTTCAGATACTTGATACATTCGAGAGGGTGAACGGTATCGACCTCGGTTACACCATCGGTGAACGCCGCCCAGGCGACGCTGCCGCTACATACGCTGACCCCACACTCGCAGAAAAGGAGCTTGGCTGGAAGGCAGAAAAGACCCTTGAGGAAATGTGCCGCGACGCATGGAATTTCCGCAAGCTGCGTGAGGAGGAAAATAGCTGATGTCTGAAGTATACAGAATACCGCTTGAACACGCTTCGGGAGAATATGCTGTGAATACGCTTGACATTACCGATGCACCAATGCTGGAGCTGTCATATGAGGAATATGGTGATATCGTAATGTATGATGTCCCTTATCTTGAATATAATACGGTCAGGCTGTACGCGATACCTAAGGCGGCGCTTGATGCCACTCTGACAGCATCGTACAGCGAAAGCGGACGCCTGAAACGGGTCACAGCGGTTATTGGCGGCAAAGAAACGCTTATTTACATCGGCTACGAAAGTGCGTCGGAGGCTGTGAGCGAGATATCGGCTTTTGCGAAAGCTAACGCGGAGCGTATCCTTACTCAGATATCTGACTGCAAAGAAAAGGTAGCACGTCTGTTTATAGAGTATTTCAATGACGGCGAATATATGGACTATCACGTTAAGCTTGGAACAAATGAGGAGAAGATTTCACTTCCAAGGGATTGTGTTGATAGCTGCGGCGATTACCGTTCCGAAAACATAAAAGGTGATAACGACGCGCTTAAAGTAATGATATCCTGCGCGGATAACGATGAGTACGACTATTTTGAGCTTGCAGTGGATATCATGACAGGACTAATTCGAGAAAAATCGCTGCCGATGCTCAACAAGACGAAAGATTTCAAGCTGATATGCGCTGAATATGATTGATGAAAGACCTGAGAGTTCGATACTCTCAGGTCTTTGTTTATTTATGACAACACCGCAAGCGCAGCAGCCATGCTCTCTCCAAGAAGCTCTGCGGTATACAATGCTTCCTCAAGCGCATTGGCGTGGCTGCCTATCTCAATAAGCAGCGAGCCTGTTGTGATGTGTTGATTGTAATTACGGTAATCGAACAGCACAGGTCGTGCAAGGCTCGGATGCATCGCCTCTGACATATTCTGCAGCAGCGCTGCAAGCTTGAAATTCTCCATGTAGTGCGGCATATTGAATGTTCCGTCATCGCACCCCGAAATTATCATAAACTGCGCTGCATTCCTGCCGTTTATTATCGCGGTAGGTGCAATGCGGCTTCCGTCGCCCTCTGCCATTGCGTCACGATGCAGGTCGATGACCACTTTTATTGACGGATACTGGGAAAGTATCGCGCGTATCGTTTCCTCGCTGCGATCGTAGGAGCCTGTGTATGCAGGATAGTCATGCAGCGTACCGTCATGCAGCACGGATATTCCGTTGTCTGCAAGCGTCTGAGCCAGCACCTCACCCACGGCTATCATATTGTGTGCGGGGTCACAGCTGCGACTTGGGAAATCCGCATCGTAATAAGCGCGGATGTACGGCTCATAGCTTTCGGTAGTATGCGTGTGTATTATCAGCACCTGCGGCTCGGATGAATATAACTCTATCTCAAGATCGGGCAGCTCCTGTGCTGCTGCAAGCAGCGCATCATTGCTGTCATAGGTGCAGTTTCTGACCTGCGCTCCGCTTGCGAGCGTTATGTATTCAGCGCTCTCGCTGCCCGAATAGTGTCTGCGGAATATCGCTCCGCTCTGTGTGCCTGCCGCGGTATAGTCAAGCCCGTCATCGGCAGGGGTTATATTCTGCGATATTACTCGCGCTCGCGGCAAGGTGTCTTCGGGTATAGCTTCCGTGGTCTCAGGCTCGTTATCTTCCTCTATGGCAGGCTCAACGCTCTCTGATGTCTGTGTGATAACAGGCTGTGTCGTCGGAAATACAGGCTCGTCCTGCTCAATGATCGGAGCTTCCGCTGTGGCTTCTGCGGTGTGCAATGACAATGCAGCTTCTATTGTCGAACTCTCATACGGCACACCTGCCGAGATATACGCCGCTTTCATCGTTATATCGGCGGTCGCCGTAAGCAGCTCCCCTGCGGTAGCGCCCGAGAGCATCATGGTCGCAGGCAGCATCGCGGATGCGGCTATTGCGGCAAGTATCTGATTTATCTTCATTTTGTACCTCCTGTGTTGTCCTTTTGTATTAATAGTATTGGCAGCACAGGAGATTTATTCATCCACATACAAAAAAGCCGCGCATATTATGCTGCATAGGCATATAAAAGCAGATCCAACAGAGCATTTATCTCTGTTGGATCTTTCATTATGAGTTATTGGATAAACCGGAATTGAATTAGAAACTGGCAATAAAATCTATGATGTGATATAAGATAATTGAACTTACAACACCAAATAAAATTATTAAAATACCGGTTATAATAGCAATAATCTTCTTTTTGTTTAAAATAGCTTTTCTAAAAATAACTCCACAAATTAATGACGGTGAATATAGAACAATAAGACACAATAATATGTTCCATAATGCAAGAACAGCACTTGATCCCATTATCTATTTCTCCTCAAATTCATCGGTTTGTTTAATCATTTTATTATACCATGACCGCAAAGCGAAGCTTTGCAAGCTGCGCAAGCAGCGTTGCTGCGACAGCGGCAAGGTCAGCCGTTCAATATAAACGCAAAGATACTTCTGACATAAAAATCGGAAGGGTCTTGCCTCATTATGCCGATTGCAATACCTTGTTGCAGTGTATGTGCATCTCGATACGTGATTTGCTTAATCAGAAATTCATATTGTTCCAGCCCCAGTTTGCGGTAGGCGAGTACTTAACGTACACCTTATCGCTCGGCACTCCGAGTATATCGCCATATATGCGGCAAAGCTCACAGGTCATCTTCCTGTATGCGTCAGCACCTGCATCGCCAAGCAGACTTACGTCAATAAATGCGATCTTCTCGGACTTCTGTCCCTTGAAATAAAGAGAGCAGTTCTGCTCAAATCCCAGCATGAGCCAGTCCTCGCTCTTGCCGAGGATAGAGATAGCGTCGCCCAGCGCGGATTTCAGCGCAAGCTCCTGCTCGTCAGTGATGGAAGCGGAATACTTTGAGTTGATGAATGGCATAGTGTGTTCCTCCTGATATTATTTTAGTATTATATCCAGCATCTTCTGCGGATCGTCCAGAAATTGTTTGGTTATCTGATAATGCTCGGTGCTGCGATAAGACGTTGGAGTGATACCCTCCTGTCCGAAGCGCAATATCTCAGCATCAGGATAAGCCATAAGGATAGGCGAATGTGTTGCAATGATGAATTGTGAATCATCCTGCACCAGCCCGTGTATCAGCGAAAGCAGCGTCAACAGGCGCGCAGGCGACAGCGCCGCCTCAGGCTCGTCGAGGATATACAGACCGTTTCCGCCGAAGCGATTCTGCACGACTGCCAGAAAGCTCTCGCCATGTGACTGGTTATGCAACGAAACTCCGCCGTAGCTGTCGATGATAGGCGGCGCACAGGCAGGCGTCTTATCCTGATCATCAATATAGGTCGCAGCATTATACATACTCTCCGCGCGCAGGAAAAATCCGTCTTTCGGGCGGTATATGCCTCGCGACACTGTGAGATGGTCGCACAATTCCGAGTGTGTTGCATTGGTGGAAAAGCTGAAATTCCGCGTACCGCCCTCGGGATTGAAGCCGCAGCCTACCGCGATCGCTTCAAGCAGCGTAGATTTACCTGTACCGTTTTCTCCCACAAAAAATGTGACAGGCTTGTTGAAAGCAAGCTCATATTCATCGGCAAGCCATTCAACGGCAGGAATACTGTTAAGATACGAATCCTCGGGAAGCTGTTTTGACAGCCTTATCGCCTCGATATACTTCATTGCTTTTTCTCTTTGATACGCTTATTGAAATCCTTCGTTTCCTTAGTAACTACTCCCGAAAGTGCAATGAGCGCGATCATATTCGGGATAGCCATGAGAGAGTTCACGATATCCGCGATAGTCCACACTGCCGCAACTGTCATGTACGGGCCGATAGCCACAGCCGCTATGTATACCCAGCGGAATACCTTAGTAGCTACAGGATTTGAGCCTGTAAGATAGGACAGGCAGCGCTCCGAATAATAGTTCCATCCCAGTATCGTAGTGAACGCAAAGAACACCAGACACACCATAAGAATAAGCGACGAGAATTGTGCAGGAAGGAAAGAAAGTCCGTTGTTGAACGCGTGTGTTGTTACCTCTACGCCCTCAAGACCTGTTTCGTGGCTGCCATTGATAAGGATAGCAAGACCTGTCATGGTGCAGATAACGATAGTATCAATAAAAGTGCCTGTCATTGTAACAAGGCCCTGACGCACATGATCGTTGGTCTTTGCCGCTGCGGAAGCGATAGGTGCAGAGCCTAAGCCTGCTTCATTAGAGAAGATACCGCGGGTGATACCTTTCTGCATTGCAACGAAAATGCCAGCGACTGTACCGCCTGCCACTGCCTTGAAGCTGAATGCACTCTCGAATACGGAAGCGATAGCAGCAGGCAGCTTGTCAATATTTGTGACGATTATCATAACGACGCACAGCACATAAACTATCGCCATGAAAGGCACAACGATCTGCGAGATAGACGATATACGCTTGATACCGCCGATTATTACTAGTGCAACGCATATCGTGATCACCACGCCCGCAATAACGGTAGCCATATCCACGCCAAGGAAAGTTGACGCTGCCTCGCCGTTTTCGGGCTTGAAGAAGCCACTGACCGCTGCGGTGATACTGTTTATCTGCGAGAATGTGCCGATACCGAACAGACCCACGAAAACACCGAACAGCGCGAATACCTTTGCAAGCCACTTCCACTTCTAGATCGGAAG
>SVMQ01000180.1:0-1180 GCA_015067375.1 Oscillospiraceae bacterium
AAGACAGCCTGCATCTGTCGTGAATTCAAACGTCAGCTTGTAGGAGTACAGCGCCTGTCCGTCGTAGCCATACTGCTTGTTCACCTTGTTGCTGCCGTACTTGCCGTCGCCCAGCAGCGCATGACCGATATGTGCGAAGTGCGCCCTTATCTGATGTGTGCGACCTGTCAGCAGGTCTACCTCCACAAGGCTCTGTGAGCCGATGCTGTCGAGGACGCGGTACTTTGTTTTAATGGTACGGTTTTCGGGAGTCTTTTTATCGGATACTATCACTCTGTTCTCGTCGGGCAGCTTATGCAGGTATGCGGTGAGGGTGGCCTCGGTCTTTTCGGGTCTGCCCTGAACCACACACAGATACAGCTTTACAAGCTCCCTGTCGCGTATCTTCTGATTGAGGACGCGCAGGCTCTCGGCGTTTTTGGCGGCTATCACGATGCCGCCTGTGTTGCGGTCGATGCGGTTGCACAGGGCAGGGACGAAGCTCTGTTCCTCCTCGGGGATGTACTCGCCCTTTTTCCACAGATAGCATTTGATGCGGTTTATCAGCGTGTCGGAGGTGTTGTCGTTGTCCTCGTGTACGACCATTCCTACAGGCTTGTCGCACAGCAGGATGTTTTCATCCTCGTATACTATATTGATATCAGAGGAACACTCGCGGAAGTCGCGCTCCTTTTCGCCGCCCTTTGACAGCAGCTCGTCGCTCAGGTAAAAGCGGAACACATCCCCCTCGCTGAGCTTCGCGTTAGGCTCGACCTTTGCGCCGTTCAGCTTTATGCGCTTTTTGCGCATCAGCTTGCAGATAAGCGGCAGTGTGAGGTTAGGATAAGCCTTGGAGAGGAAGCGGTCGGCGCGCTGTCCCGCGTCGTTTTTTGATATGGTTATCTCGGTCATGATATGCTCCTTTCGGGAGTTGTCTTTAGAAAGTATATCATATACTGCGGTGAAAATCAAGTGACCGCGGCGCATTTTCAGCACCGCGGTCTGTGTATCAGCTTATTTCATCTATATATGCGTTGATATCGTCTATGGCTGCCTGGATCGCAGGCTCATGCTCTGCGCGCAGTTGTGTGTAGGTCTGATCTCCTGAAAGATATACCATATTCGTAAGGGACTGGATGGGATTATGCGAATCGGAGCCATCGGAAACTGCTCCAAGACCGCCCTTGAAGTCGAAGATGGG
>SVMQ01000180.1:1190-5045 GCA_015067375.1 Oscillospiraceae bacterium
GAGTCAGGGGGCTTGTGCCGTCCAATGCTGTCCATTCGTAGATTGCATCGAGGTTGTGATCAGACCAGCCGTAGTTTTCCTTTTGCTGTGCCTTGGCAGCTTCTCTTACTTCCGGATCCTGATAAGCAGTTACACAGCAGTCGAGCCATGCGGCAACACCATCAGCGTTATCGGAACCCTTTACCCACATCAGAGCGTCCTGTTTAGCAAGAATGTAGTGAGCATCTGCCTGAGGATCTTTTGGGAAAGGAACTACCTGTATCTCATCCTTAGACCAGCCGAATGCTATTTCGAATGTGGACAGTGTAGATTCGTATACCCACATGCCGCCGTCAGCGTAGAAAAGGACAAAGTTGTTTGCCCAAGCTTTGGGGTTTACAGACCAGTCGTTAAGCTCATGTCTGGGGTAACGGAGATTTTCCTGCTGGAGTGTTGTGAGCAGCTCCTCTGCGCGCTCAACAGCGGGATCGTGCAGGTTGTTTATGAGCTTTGTGCCGTCGTTGCCGACCATAGGAACACCTGTGGAGATAATGAGGTCGTTCTCGGGGTTGTAACCGTCGAGGCAGTACTTGTTATCGCCGCTCTCCTGCCACTTGCGCGATATGTCGAGGAATGCATCCCATGTCCACTCTCCGTTCTCAAACAGCGTTCTGGGATCTGCAACACCGATAGCGTCGATGTTGCTCTTCTTATAATACATAATATTGTTGAAGGATATTTCGTAGAATGCGCAATAATAGTCATCACCGAAACGGAACTGTTCCATCATAGGTCTGGCAGGATCCCACTTGGGGCTGTCGATGTTGATGATGTCGCTGACAGGCTGATATCTGCCTTTGAGTACACCATAAGGGAAGTCGAGTGCTTCAAAGGGGAAGATGTCAGGGGAATTGCCTGCTGCGATAGCTGTAGCCAGCTTGTCGTAACGCTCAGCGTAGGAAACGCTTGTGTAGTCGAAGATCCTGCCATCACGGCCGTCGTATTTGCCGTTTTCAGGGATGCCGTATGTTTCTTTGAACAGCATAGCTGCAGGAGTCGTTTCATCTATATCCCACCAAGCCATCCATTCGATGCGTTCAGTTACATCGAGATCGGGGTTGTCGAGCTTTGTAACATCCATGTTCTGGACAGCATCGCTTACGTCTGAATTCTCGGGGAATGTGGTGGTAGTGCTTACTGTCGTTTGTGCAAGCTCGTTGAAACCATCACGGTAGAACACCTGAGTTTCAGTCTGTCCATCAATAACTCTTATCAGGGTAAGGGTGTCGTCCTCGTTGTTGTAGACAAGCTTGCACTCTGAGTCACTTATATCAAAAAGGATAGTGTTGCCTTTGGTCTTTATGTTCATTCCACGACACTCAAACATTCCGCCTGCATATAAGATATGATCAGAGAAGAAATTGAGTATTCTGTAGGTGTCGGTTGTTTCATTACCAAGTGTGATTTCGTAGGAACGCCATATAAATCCGACAAAATCCTCGTACTTTATATCTGCATTATCCGCAGGCTCGGTAGTAGTTACTGCGGTAGTGGTCGTGGGAGCTGTAGTTGTAGCAATGGGCGTGGTCGTTGCTGAAGGCTCAGTATTGGGCGTAACAGGTACTGCTTCGGCGGTATCGTCTGGCTTGTTGAGCTTTGCAAGTGCTTCTTCGATCCGTTTGATATCATCCTCGTCTTTGAGCCTGTCCAGCGCCTTTTCAAGCACATCGATAGCCTTGTCAGTATCGCCCATCCCCTCATAAGCCTCTGCAAGACCGAGGTATGCATCAACGTTCAGCGGATCTATCTTCAGCAGCTTTTCAAACCATATTATAGCTTCCTCGTAATCCTTTTCGTCAAGGTAGCGCTCAGCAAATTCAAGTGTCTTATTCGTTTTTTGTCTTATTTTGCGGATGTCGTCTTCGTCTTTAAGCTCTTTAAGGGCTTCGCTTAGAACTTTATCAGCCTTGTCGGTATCGCCCTGAGCCTCGTAAGCCTCGGCAAGACCGAGGTAGGCATCAACGTTAAGCGGATCTATCTCCAGCAGCTTTTCAAACTGGATGATAGCTTCCTCGTAATCCTTTTCGTCAAAGTAGCGCTCAGCGGTCTCGAGTATCTTTTCGGGGTCTTTTCCACCGATAGCTCCTGTAGCAAAAAGACCGACAACTCCGCCGACGATAAGTACGACAGCGACAATCACCAGTATGATGATATTGCGCTTGGCAGATGGCTTTTTGACAACTTCTGCCGAATACTGCGCCGCAGGACGTTCGGGAACAGGCGGCTGTACTTCCTGTGCAGGCTGTTGTATATTCGGTACAGGCTGCTGTGTGGTCTGCACGTCCGGCATAGCAGTTCCGCAGTTCAGACAGAATTTGGCGCCGTCAGGCACTTTCTGTCCACAGTTAAGACAAAACATATTAATATCTCCTTTGTGGTAATATTCGTCAGAATTATATCACGAAATGATGTCAGTGTCAAGTGGCTCGGGTCAACTGAGCCGATAATGACATTTTACGAAGAATTATTGCATATATTGTCCAAAGGCAGGTGATATTATATTATGGTATACAGCTTCAATGATCTCAGGAACAAGGAGATAATCAGCATCAAGAGCGGTTGCAGGCTCGGCTATCCCGATGATGTGGAGTTCGACAGCTGCTCGGCAAAGGTATGCAGGCTGATAATTTACGGCAGACCGCGTTTCTTCGGGCTGTTCGGCAGGTGCGAGGATATCTGTGTGCGGTGGTGTGATATCGAGGTGATAGGCGAGGATACGATACTGGTTTCGTGTGAATGTCCGTCAAATTCAACAAACAGCAGAGGGAAACTTGTCGGAAATTTGTTTAAATGAAAGTAAATTAGTACTTGAAATCCTGAGTTGTTTGTGGTATAATATTTCAGTAAATGTGCCATGGACTTAGTCCTGCACAAATACGCACACGGAACAGCCGCCTTTGGTGCGCTCTCACGGCGTCAGGTACGGCGTTTTCCGTGGAGGAAAAAATATTTTAACCAAAATCAGGAGGAAAACACAAATGGCAGTAGTATCTATGAAGCAGCTTCTCGAAGCCGGCGTTCACTTCGGTCACCAGACAAGAAGATGGAACCCCAAAATGGCTCCCTACATTTTCACAGAGAGAAACGGCATCTACATCATCGACCTGCAGAAGACAGTAAAGAAGCTCGACGAGGCTTACAACTTCATTCACGAGGTTGCAGCTAACGGCGGCGAGGTACTTTTCGTTGGTACAAAGAAGCAGGCTGCTGATTCCATCAAGGAGGAGGCACTCCGCGCCGGCGCTCACTTCGTAAACGCTAGATGGCTCGGCGGTATGATGACAAACTACAAGACTATCCAGAGAAGAATTGCAAGACTTGAGCAGCTTCACACAATGGAGACAGACGGCACATTCGATCTGCTCCCCAAGAAGGAAGTTATCAAGCTCAACCTTGAGATCGAAAAGCTCGAGAAGTTCCTCGGCGGTATCAAGAACATGAAGAAGCTCCCCGGCGCTCTCTTTATCGTTGATCCCCGCAAGGAGAAGATTGCAGTTGCAGAGGCTAAGAAGCTCGGTATCCCCGTTGTTGCTATCGTTGATACCAACTGTGACCCCGATGAGATCGACTACGTTATCCCCGGCAACGACGACGCTATCAGAGCTGTTAAGCTGATCGCAGGCGCTATGGCTGACGCTATTATCGCTGCAAACCAGGGCACAGCAGAGGCTGTTGAGGCTCAGGCTGAGGAAGCAGCAGAGTAATTCCGTAATACAAAAAACTTCAGACTTAATTGTAAAGGAGTAATTAAAATGGCTAATATTACAGCAAAGGACGTTGCAGAGCTGCGCGAAATGACAGGCTGCGGCATGATGG
>SVMQ01000181.1 GCA_015067375.1 Oscillospiraceae bacterium
GTCGGATGTGCTTGGCAGCACGCTTGACCTGCTCAGCACCGCGTCCATGTTCATAATAACATTCATTCCGATATTTGCAGGTGTGCTGTCCGTGATGGGCAGGACGGCTACCGCATCCGCGATAAATGCCGTCACCCTCGCTGCAACTCAGCTGTTTACACAGCTTGCGGTCAACTTCCTTGCGCCGCTGTGCGGAGCAGTCATGGGTCTGTCCATAACAGGCGCGGTGCATCCTCAGCTGAATCTGTCAAGGCTCGGAGAGCTGATTCGCAAGATAGTCGTATGGACGCTCAGTCTGCTTATGACAGTATTCATGAGCATCCTGTCGGTGCAGACCTTCGTTACCAGCAGCGCAGATAACGTGCTGATACGCACCGCAAAATTCGCAGTATCCTCGGGCGTGCCGATAGTCGGCGGCACTATCTCAGACGCGGTAGGCACAGTACACGGCAGCCTGTCCGTGATAAAGAGCGCTGTTGGCACCTACGGGCTGATAGCCGCGGCAGTTATGATACTCCCCACGCTGATAAACGTCGCGTGCTACCGCGCCGCTATCGCCTGTGCGGAAGCTGTCAGCGATATCTTCGGCATCAAGGAGCTGACCGCGCTGCTTAAAAGCTGCGGCGCTGTCATGGCGATAATCACGGCAGTGATAGCCTGCTTTCTGCTGCTCAACACCATCGCGGCGGTGATAATGCTGACCATCGGAAACGGCAATGCGTGAGGTGCGGCTATGGATTTTCTTGTTACCGTATGCATGGCGGCTATCGCCTCTGCACTGTACCGTATGCTCGTGCCTGAGGGCAAGTTTCAAAAGCAGATATCGCTGCTGATAGTCAGCGTGTTTCTGCTTGCAGGAATAAACGCGATATCAGGCGCGGAGCTTTCATTGGATACCGAGCAGCTTTCCGTCGAGGGCGGCGCGGAGCTTATCGGCTTTTCGGGAGATGTCAACAAGTCGCTGCAGAAAAAGATATGCAGCGATATGTCAGCTAAGCTGTATGAGCTGCTTGACAAAAACGGCATCCGCCCCGAACAAATTCATGTTAACGTTAATATTTCGGGATTGTACAGCATATCTATTACACAGGTGAAGCTTGTTTTCAACGAGGGCGAGGAGCAGACCGCGGCACAGGCGCTGCGGCTGGTCAGGGCGGAGCTTCCCGAGGAGATAGAGGTCGTTGTTGCCTGAGAAATGAGGTTGTTGAAATGGCATTGAAGCTATCGGACTGCAACAGTCTGCTGTCAAACGAGAAACTCAGAAAAGCCGCGGTGATAATAGGCGCTGCGCTGATGGTGCTGATATTCCTCAGCACATTTCTTCCCGACGAGAGCGAAGCGCCGCTCCCCGAAGAGGACGCCGCCGCGATAGAGCAGCAGCTTGAACAGCGATTGGAAGCGCTGCTGTCGGAGATAGAGGGCGTAAGCTCCCCGACTGTGATGGTGACGCTGGACAGCACGACCGAGCGCGTATATGCGCGCGACAGCAGAAACGGCGAAAGCTCCTCCGCAAACGACGGCAGCAGCAGCGGCAGCCTTGACAACGAAAGCACCGTGGTCATTATCGGAAGCGGCAGCGACAAGGCTGCACTGGAGGAAAGCACGATACTTCCCAAGGTGCGCGGAGTGGCGGTGGTCTGCAGCGGCGCTCAAAGCCCCGCAATAAAAGAAAAGGTGGTGAATACAGTCGCAGGAGTGCTGTGCATCAGTTCATCAAGGGTCTATGTTACATATTGACAGAAAGGAATATACTATGAAACGTCTTAATCTAATCATCGGCAAAAAACAGCTTGCGGTCGCAGGACTTACGGTGCTTCTCGGCGCAGCGGTGGCAGTGAATTTCGCGGTAAGCAACTCCGCAAAGAAGGATATCACCGAGCCTGCCGCCGCGGTATCAGGCACTAATTACGGCGAGGCTCAGCTCGTATCCGACACAGCCGACAGCGACGCCTACTTCGCACAGGCGCGCATCGACAAGCAGGCAAGCCGCGACGAAGCCGCAGAGGTTCTTGCGTCCATGTATCAGGGCGGCGACCTCACAGCGGATGAGCTGAACATGGTAGCGGATGACGCGCTGCAGCTTTCCGCGCTCATCGAAAGCGAGAACACCATCGAATCCATGCTCAAAGCACAGGGTTTTGCAGACGCGCTTTGCTATCTCAGCGACAACACCGCAAACATCATCGTAAAGACAGACGGTCTTGACGCAGCAGGCGCAGCAAAGATAAAAAGTACACTGCTCTCGGAATATCAGGTCAGCAGCGACGGCATCACTATCGTCGAGGTAAGGTGAGCATAGAAAAAGGACGGCATTGAGTGTGCCGTCCTTTGTTATATCAGCCGTTGATAGCGGTGTACAGATCGTTGATGTTGTCATAGGTGTAGGTCACACCCTTGTAGGTCGCACGGATGTTTTCGCAACCGTCAAAGGCGCTGCTGTCTATACTGCTTACGTCATCAGGGATATTTATATCAGTGAGCGCGGTGCAACCATCAAACGCCCACCATCCAATGCTAGTTACACTATCAGGTATGTTTATATCAGTAAGCGAGGTACAACTGCTGAATACCATTTCGTCAATCAGCGTTACACTATCAGGGATATATATTTCAGAGAGCGCGGCACAGTTATAGAATGCACCACTGCCAATCTCCGTCACGCTATCAGGGATGTCGATCTCAGTAAGCGAAGTGCAGCCCACAAATACAGAACAGCCAATTACTGTTACGCTTTCGGGAATGTTGACATAAGTGATTGAGGTGCAGTCGCTGAATGCATTGAATTCTATTATTGTCACAGGCTCCCCGTCAATCGTATCAGGTATATATACCCTTTCCGCATCGCCTATGTACTTTGTGATAACCATTCCATCAAGCTCCGCATCATACTCGTACTCGAACATAGACGCGTCGGTATACTCTATCTCAGGCACTTCCGCTTCTTCGGGCGCGGTCGTTGTAGTCGTAGCTATCGTAGTCGTTGCTGTTGTCGTGGTAGCCACGGTCGTTGAAACTGCTTCCGTCGTAGCATCCTCCTGCTGTTCTTCCGTTTCTTCGGGAACATCCACAGTGGTCACGGCTGTTGTTGTAGTCGCCGCGGTCGTAGTTGATGTAATAGTCGTAGTCGCCGCTGTAGCAGTTGTTGTCGAAGTAGTTGTCGATGCAGCTTCAGTTGTATGTTCTGCGGTATTATCCTGCACCGCTTCAAGCATACCGATCATCTTTTTAAGACTATCGTCCCCCGTCTTGTCAAAGCCCTCTTCCAGCACTTTTATCGCCTCGTCGGTATCGCCAAGCGCCACATGAGCCTCCGCAAGGCCAAGATACGCGTCAACGTTCATCGGATCTATGTCCAATGCCCTTTCAAACTCGATAATCGCCTGCTCGTAGTTCTTTTCATCAAGGTAGCGCTCCGCCAGCGAAAGCTGCTCCGCTATATCTCCATCCTTGTCCGAGCTTAGCGCAAATACCGCTATCACAGCTCCGACGATCACTATCACCAGCACCGCCACAAGTATTATTATGTTGCGCTTTGCCGACATTGATTTTGGTTTCTCTCCCATGATTACTCTCCTTTAATTATTTTTCTACCTAAGTTTATCACAAACATCAGCGAATGTCAATACACCCTTGACTGCCTGCGGTATTCCGTCGGGCTGCTGCCTATCTGTGCGTGAAAGCATCGGCTGAAATACAGCATATCCGCATACCCCACCGCAGCCGCTATCTCCCCCACGGGAAGCAGCGTAGAGCGCAGCAGCCGACAAGCCTCGTTCATGCGCAATGTAGTGTGATACTGCTGCATGGTCACGCCCTTTTCCGCCTTGAACACCGCCGCGAGCCGCTTGTAGCTGAGGTAGAACGTTCCGCTTACCTCCTGTGCGGAGAACGGCTCTGCAATATGCTCCGCAAGATACGCGCATACCCTGTCGGAAATCGTGAATGCGCTGTCCTGCTTAAAACGGCGCAGCGCAATACCGCTGAGCACTCCGAACAGCGCCGCATTCGCGTTCCACTGCTTGAAGCGGTCATCCGAGCGGCACAGCGCGCACAGCTCAGACAGCGCACGCTCAGTGCTTCCGCCCGAAAGTCCCGTCAGATATTTCGGCAGCGCCAGAGAGCTTTCAAGCTCACAATATTGCGGAATCGGAGCGCTGTCAGGACTGAACTCGGGCAGATGCCGCTCCTCACAGCTGAAATGCACGAAATACCACTCCGTGCCGCGCGGTATCTCGGTCTTGCCGAAGTGCCGAATTCCGCTCTTCAAAAACAGCAGCTCTCCCTCGCCTACCGCGTAATCGGTGTCGCCCTCCGTCACATATATCACGCCCTTTGTGACGTATATCAGCACATGAAAATCCGCCACCCTGTCCACATGAAAAAACGGCTCTGCCGCCGCAAGATAATCACAGCCGCCGAGTATCGGCATAACGCTGCTGCATAGTATTACCTCATTCAAGACTATCCTCCATAAAACACGCTTGTTTCCTGTATGATTTGTTACTTAATGAGATTATAATACATATAATATCTTTTGTCAAGCAAAGAAAAAGGACGGCGCTATGCCGTCCTTCTTATATCAGCCGTTGATCGCCGCGTACAGGTCGTCGATGTTGTCATAGGTGTAGGTAGTGCCTTTATAGGTCGCGCGGATGTTTTCGCAATTGTAGAATATATCGCTACCTATCTCAATCACGCTGTCAGGGATAGTTATGTCGGTGAGGGCGGTGCAGTCGAGGAATGCACCACTGCCTATTTTATTCACACTGTCGGGGATATGTATCGCTGTAAGCGAAATACAATTCTCAAACGCCAGTGCCTCGATAAGAGTTACAGTGTCGCTGATGTGTACCTCAGTAAGAGAGGTACAGCCGTAGAATGCTTCAACGCCTATCTCAGTCACGCTATCGGGAATGGTCATATCGGTAAGCGCGG
>SVMQ01000182.1 GCA_015067375.1 Oscillospiraceae bacterium
GGAGGGATTTTCACGGCTTCCGTCCAGCAGCGAGTAGAAGTACGCCTTTTTAAGCCCCGACTTTCTCATAACATCCGCAGGCTTTACGTTACGCACTGCAATAAGCGTGTTGAGGCAGTCTGCGAGTTTCTCGGTTATCTGCTAGGTGCTTATCTCCTCCTGTATCTCAATGCAGGAGCTTTTGTTTTTTAGGATATCCAGAAGCTCGCCTGTTGTTTTTCTTTTTTCCATAATTCTCACCTACAATGTATACCGCCGTGCAAAGCAACTGCGGATAAATTCGACTGTCGGCACGGCGGAACTGCCTGCGGGGCACCCGCTCGTTGACTTTTTTCGGCTTTTATGTTACCATATATTCAGCTAAATTGTCAAGGGGGTGAGAGCATTGTCAGCTGATAATTACAAGATTCTTCGTGCGCTGAATACCAAGGGTACAGTACACCTTGCTGTCGATAAGGACGGTAATAAATTCGTGCTGAAAACGCTCTCGCCCGACAGTATTTCGATGTATCAGCGCATTGCGGAGCTGCCTCCCCACAGCCATTCGGAGAGAGTTTTCGAGTGCATTGAGCAGGACGGAAATACTGTTGCTGTTTGCGAATATATTGAGGGGAAAACTCTGCATGAGCTTCTCGAAAGCGGACGCACATTTCCGCTCAAAGACATCAAAAAACTGATATGTGACCTGTGCTCAGCGGTGGAGCACCTCCACAAAAACAGCATCATACATCGTGATATAAATCCCAACAATATCATGCTTGATGATAATCTGAATCTAAAGCTGATAGATCACAGCATTGCACGTCTGTACAGCGGCAAAAAGGACAATGACACCACAATTTTCGGTACAGAGGGCTACTCTGCGCCTGAACAGTACGGCTTTAAGGAGACCCGCTTCACCGCCGATGTTTATTCCATCGGAATGGTGCTGAAAATGCTGCTCAACAGCTGCGCGGACGGCTCGGCGGCGCAGGAGGTATATCTGCGTAAAATAGCAGCTAAATGCACCTCATTTGACCCCGACGGAAGATACAAGAGCGCCGCCGCTGTCCGCAATGCAGTGAAGCGCTCAGGGTGGGCGCTTCCTGCGCTCATAGGATGTGCAGCGCTTGCTTTTGCGGCGGTCTTTTCGCTGGGCGTGCTTATGGTCGCTCGTGACGATGCTGAAAGTGCCGTTGTCAGCGGCTCAGCACAGACCACATCGGTTACAAGCACCACAACTGCGGCGACCGTTTCTGCGGTAACTACAACTGCTGTGCCTGTTACATCGGCCGCGACAACAGCTTCTGCCACCGAAGCTGACACATCATCGACTACGATCTCTTCTGCCGCTACAACGACAAATTCAACCACGACCACTGTTACCACGACAAAAGTAACCACAACGAAGACGACCGCTAAATCAACCACCACAACTAAAACCACCTCAGAGCCGCTTGAAATGCCCACATTTGAGTTTCCCGAATACCTTGAGCTTTTCACGCTGAAAGGCTCTGACCTCGATAACCCGAACAAAATAGAAGTAACCGCTGTGCAGGACGAAAACGGGAATTTTGCTGACAGCTTCGAGTACGAGTTTTTCGATGACCCCGCTGTTCACGGAGAATGGGTATGTTACAACACATGGAGCCTCACAGGCGCGAAAATTCCTGCCACGGCAGAGGGCATTTTAAATCACGAATTCTGGGGCGAGCCTACCACAAATGCGCTGAGGATATATGATGACGGCAGTGCGGAGATTATTTTGCGTGACAGCAGCGATCAGCCCGCGTTTGCAAAATGGACGAACGGATATCTTGTTACTTATACGGGCGACGGCATACTTGCGAAGCGTATGTTTGTTTCGGTGATAGATGATGTGGAATTTCTGTTTCTGGAGATAAAGTCAGGGGATTACATTTTCCGCGGCGATGTCAACAGCTACTACATCTTCGTCCGCAATAAGAATGATACGCCGCAGCAAACAACCTCTGAGGTCGCAACATCGGTAGAAACACCCGTGGTCGAGTTACCTGAATATCTCGACCTCTCCACACTCAAAGGCTCTGACTTCGATAATCTGAACAAGATGGAAGTCACTCCAATACAAGACGAAAACGGGCATTTTACCGCAGTTTATGAGTATGAATTTTTCGACGATCCCGCGGTACACGGCGAGTGGATCTATTGCAATTCATGGCAGCTTAATGGAGCGAAAATGCCTGCAACAGCCAAAGGTATCATGGATCCTGTGTTCCAAGACTGGAACATGGTAGAGGCGCTGAGCATACATGACGGCGGCAGTGCGGAAGTATACTATCGTGACTGTGGCGGTGCGGCTTACCATACAAAATGGACGAACGGATATCTTATCAGAGAAACGGGAGATGGTAATTTTGCAGAGCGTTTATTCGTTTTGGTGATAGACGATGTGGAGTTCCTATTTATGGAGTTCAAAACTCTGGATTACACTTTATACGGCGATATCTATGTATACTATATTTTCGTCCGAAATGAGAGTGAGGCGGTGGGATGAGGTACGAGTACATTTCCACGCTGAAAGCCTCTGAAAAGGGCGACATCCGACTTGTACGAGGCGAAAACGGAACGCTCCTCATACAGCGTTATCGGGATATTGACCGTCAGCTTCTGAAAAAGCTGATGGAGATAGAATGCCCGTATATTGTGAAAAAGCTTGATTTCAGCGAGGACGAGAACGGCTTCTTCACGATAGAGGAATACATAGAGGGTACTCCCGCAAATGATACGCAGTTCACCGAAAAGCTGGCTGTACAAGCACTCATTGAGCTATGTGAGGCTTTAAAGACACTGCATAAGAACGGGATAGTTCACCGAGATATCAAGCCCTCGAATATCATTGTGGGAAAAGACGGTTACATCCGCCTTATTGACTTTGACACTGCAAGGCTTATGAAAGAATATCAGAGCCATGACACAGGCTATCTTGGCACGATAGGCTACGCTCCACCCGAGCAGTACGGCTTCATGCAGACTGACGCACGCTCGGATGTCTACGCATTCGGCATGACTATGGAGGAGCTTCTAGGAAAGGCTGCCGCAAAGCCGAAGTTCCGCAGGATCATCGCAAAATGCACCGCATTCGACCCCGAAAAAAGATACAGCGACATTTCTCTTGTGGAGAGGGAATTGGAGCGGCGGTTTTCTCCTGCGACTGTTATAGCAATATGCGGTGCGGCGCTTATTATGACGGGAGTTCTTCTGCTGTCGCAAGGAAAAGAGCCGCAGGCGCAAACTCCTGCTGATCTGATTACTTCCGAAACCGCGGTTATTCCGACTACAGAAATAACATCCGAGCTTATTGTATCTTCCGAGGAAACGGCAGAGAGCACAGACAGTATAGATACTTCAGAGCAAGCCGATGAAATTCCTACTTCAGAAACGAGCAAGGATACTCAGTCCGAAACTGTCGAGCAGACAACGGAACAGTCAACTCCAACCGAAGGAGCGGTCGTTCAGGAGACTACGGAAGCCACACAAGAGACATCAGAAGCAGACGATAATATAGCAACCTCGGATATGCTGAATCCCAACCGAATGACCTTTGAGACGCTTCAGGATGAAAACGGCAGGAATTACGACAGCTATGAATACGTCTTTTATGATGACCCTGAGCTTCATGGAAGCTGGGTGCTGTGCAGTTTTTCGAGAGCGATCCCTGAGGGGGAGATCCGTTTCCCTGGTACGCTGGCGGGGTATCAGCCGAATTATATCACAGTGTTACCTGACGGTACGCTGAATACCTACAACGCAGGACTGAGGGAGCTTAACAGCTTCCGCTGGACTAACGGCTACTGCATTGACGACAGCACCGATATCCACAAGGTAGAGCGGTTGTTCGTGCTGACGAATTCCGACGGAACTCAGTATCTCATATACGAGCGCAAGCCTATGTATAACGGCGATGATGCTATACCGCATCTCTATTTTATCTACAAGAGGGTAGGTTAAAAATGCGAAATAACACAAAACTCACTGCAGCTCTGCTGTCGCTCACAATGTTCACAGCCTGCGGTGCGAACGCTGACAGCAACAGCTCCGTTTCCGAAAAAGCTGAGTATATTCAGATAACTCAGGCAGAGGCGAAATCCATCATCGACAGCGGCGAGGAGCACATTATCCTTGATGTCCGCACCGAGGAGGAGTTCAATTCAGTGCATATTGAGGGTGCAGTGCTCATTCCCGATTACGAGATAGCCGACAGAGCAGAATCGGAGCTTCCCGACAAGGATATGCTGATACTTGTATACTGCCGAAGTGGAAACCGTAGCAAGCGTGCATCCGAGGTGCTTGTGTCGCTGGGATACACGAACGTAAAGGAATTCGGCGGTATTAACACCTGGGAATACGGTATAGTTCAATAAAACAGCAAAGCTCCCGAGTGATTTCGGGAGCTGTTTTGTTATAGTATTATCCAGAATCTTTTCAGATTGACTTTTTCATTTGGCTCATGTACAGTGTTCTCATAAACTCCACCGTTTGCAAGGATAGTATTTTCACTGCCGATATTGCCATCTATGCAAGTTATCAGAACCTTGTCAAGACCTGCCTCTCTGCAGAAAGGGAGCGCCATTTTCAGCATTTCCTTTGCGTGACCCTTGCGCCTTTCGCTAGGTCTTACAGAATATCCGATGTGACCTCCGAATTTCTCGAGATAGTCATTGAAATAATGTCTTATTTGAATCATTCCAATCAGCCTGTTGTCACTTTCACGGACGAAAAACAGTTGAGTTGCAGGAACCAGGTGAGCAGGTACTGTTGCAGGATCTTCGTATTCTCTGCATATCTTTATGTATTCCTCAGGATCTTCGATTCTGCGTAGTGGTCCTGTTCCGTCCATCGAATCACCTGCGCTGAGGAATTCTTGCCTGTATTCTGATATTTGATCTGCGTATTCG